>JBFGPT010000079.1:0-6502 GCA_041564575.1 Gammaproteobacteria bacterium
GGTGTCGATTCCAGCGCCTGTTGCGTACGGTGGCGGTCCAACTCATCCATGTTCTTGCCGATATTCCCGCCAATATAGCCACCGAGCAGGGCGCCAACTGCGACCGCGGCCAATTGCCCCGTACCACTGCCTATCTGGCTGCCGACAAATGCGCCGGTACCTGCGCCGATGAGTGTGCCGTAGTCCTGTTTACTGGGATTACACCCCGTCATGACCAGGCTGCTGGCAACGATTGCTGTGGTAATAATTTTGTTCATGGTTTTGTCTCCAGGAGAACGTGTTATACAAGTACCTAACGCAACAGCCCCGCCGGGGTTGATACGCTGGTACAACATTTCTGTTTCAAGGATTTAGAGTCGCTTGCCCGGGCTGGGGTTCCGGCCTGGTGATGATCGGGAAAAATTCCCGGGACGGCACAGGCAGCGGGCCGGGGCGGGCACCGGCTGTTGCGGGAATGGCCTGACTGGCGTAGCGGAGGCTACTCGATGACCAGCACGCCCTCGCTGTCAGCCTCACCGCCGAACTCTTCGTCGAAGATGTCGTCGTAGCCTTCCAATGGCGGATTGCCGTCATGGATCAGGTAATTACGCTGTTGCAGATAGGCCTCGCGCGTGAAGGTATAGGGGTCCACGGCGGCCTCGTCGCGGATGTTGGTCTCGTCGATCAGGTTGGCGCGGGTATTGACGGCATTAAGTGCCGACAGTGGAAACAGTACCGTACTGGTGACATAGGTCAGGGGATTGAGCAAATAGCTGGTGAGGTAATCCGGCACGTTGTTGACCGTGTTCGGGCCTTGCAGGGGGATGTACAGATAGGCCCCCTGGTCGAAGCCCCAGACGGCCAGTGTCTGCCCGAAGTCTTCATCTCTGGCCGGAACGCCCCAGTCCGAGCTGATATCGAACAACCCGGCGACACCCAGGGTCGAGTTGTAAAGGAAACGCAGAGATCCGGCAACGGCCTCATCGAATTTGCCCTGCAGCAGCAGGTTGAGTATCACGTTCAGGTAGGTGATGTTATCGAAAAAATTGGTAACGCTCTTGCGGACTGGCTCCGGTGTTATCGCGACATAGGTTTCCGCCACCGGTTTCATCAGGTGTTTGTCCAGCGTTTCATTGATATCGAAAAACACGCGGTTCGGCGCTTCCAGCGGGTCGGCCGTGACCTCCACATCGTTTTCTGTACCGGTGGTAGCGCAACCACTGCTGAAACTGATGAATACGACTACCAACAGGAACTTGAAAAACATCTTAAATTGTCTGGTTTCCATCTTCGGGCCTACGGACAGATTTACGGGAAAAGCGGCGTAATAGTGACATAGAAGCTCATGCCAGACAATTGGTCAGGGCGTTTCATATTGCCTGATCTTGTCTTCAATCTGGCCAAGCAGGCTGGCAAAGCCCTCATCCTTTATTATCGTCCCGTACTCGGCGCGCTTTAGAGACAAGTCATTGATGCCGTTGGCCACCACGCTGATGATGAGCCAGCGGTCATCCTGGCGGTGCATCAGGTAATCGAGGCTGACCGGATCTTCCTGCGCGGAACGGATTTCCGTTTTTACCAGCAAGCGGCCCTTCTTAAGCGGTTCGACGGAGAGGGTATGGAATTGTTCATCCTGATATTCGGAAAAGCGCGAGGCATAGGTCGCGATTGTCAGACGGGTAAACAGATCCGTGAACCGCTGTCGCTCGGTTTCGGAAAACTTGCTCCAGTAGCGGCTGAGTATGACCTTGCAAATCAGCGGCAGGTCGAAGTTCTCCTCGATATAGCCCGCCAGCGCCTGGTACCTGCCGGCGTAGCCTCTGCTGTCGGCCTGTTGCATGTTTTCCAGCAAGATGCCATGCAGGTTTTCGACCACTGCGGTGGCCTTGTCATCGGCAAACGCCGGCGTCACGGCAAACAACAGACAATAAAGACACAAACCTTGCAGGAAGATCCTTATGAGCGGGCGGGGTGATGCGGCCATGTCGACACTTTCCATTATAAATACGGCAGACTCAAGTCCCGGGTCGTTGATACGGATGTTTGTCGCGGTTATGTAATATTTCTCTGACCTCATTGTTCGGCATTGGTTGCCTCCGGAGACGCTGGCGTTTTGTGATAGGTGCGGCCTTTCCATGACGTGCCTGCACCAATTTGGTGAAGCAGCGCGGAATGGCAGGTCATCAATAAGTACATTATGCCGGCCAGCGGCAGGCCGGCGGTCCAGTGCCAGCCCAGGCGGTAGTAGTGCACCACCGGGAAATAACCTGCCAGCATAGCCAGGAGTGTCGCGGCGGTGATCCAGCGGTACACGCCGTCGGCGCCAACCAGGTTCACGATGGGAACGATGCAGGCGAGCGTCATGATTGCAATGCACAGCAACAGCAGCAACCAGGAATAGCGCAATTGCGTAAACGCCGTGCGCGTCACCATATGCCAGATCCCTGCGAGGCTGTCGTAGGCGCGCAGACTGACGGCATCGTGTGTCAGGCCAATCCAGGTCCGGTATCCACGGCGGCGAAAGGCCATGGCCAGTGAACAGTCATCAATCAGCGCATCGCGGATGGCGGCAAAACCACCGATACCCTGCAGTGATGTCTTCTTCAGCATAATGCATCCCCCCGCGGCCGCGGCGACCAGGCGATGACCACGATTGGAGAGGGAAAACGGATACAGCAATTTGAAAAAATAGATAAACGCGGGAATCAACAAACGCTCCCAGAAACTTTGCATGCGTAAGCTGGCCATCAGTGACAGCAGGTCGAGATCGTCCTGCGCAAGTTTGTGTCGCAGGGTTGCGATCATTCCGGGTTTGAGTTCAATGTCGGCATCCAGCAAGAGCAGGATATCGGTGTCTGCCATCCGCCGGGCCTGTTCCAGCGCCCATAACTTGCCGCTCCAGCCGGGCAGGGCCGGTTCCCCGGCGATGATGCTGACATTCTTCAGGGCCAGTGCTTCAATGACCTCCCGGGTGCCGTCGGTGGATTGATCATCGACCACGATGATTTTCAGTCCCGGCCCCTGGCCGGCAAGCGCCGCCAGTGTCCGCGGGATAAGTCCGGCCTCGTTGCGGGCCGGTATCAGCACGGTGATGTCAGACAGATCCCCGGGATCTCGGGTATTGCTATCCAGGGATTCGCGGGTGCTCCACGGGCGCCAGGGGAGTATCAGGATGGACAGCCAGATCACCAGGCCCGCGGGCGCCAGCGCCTGGATCCATTCCATCGGTGTCAGGCGACTTGCTTGTTACTGCTGCAACCGCTGCCGGATTCGGTAGACGCGACCAGCACCGGTTTGGCGAACTCTTCGTCGTTGTAGAGGATCGGGAGTTCCGGGGCCATGGGGCCTTCGGTGGCCGGTCCATTGAGAGCAACCTTCAGGGCCTTGAGCGGATGAGTGAAGGTATCGTTAACCGCGGTGGCCTCGTAGCCGCAATGAACCATGCAGTTGGCACATTTCGGATTACGACCGGTGCCGTAATTGTCCCACTCGGTATCCTCGATGAGTTCGCGAAACGTCCTGGCATAGCCCTCGCCGACCAGCAGGTAACACGGTTTCTGCCAGCCGAAGACATTCCGCGTGGGATTACCCCAGGGGGTGCACTCGTAGGTCTGGTTGCCGGCGAGGAAATCGAGATACAGCGCCGACTGGTTGAAGACCCATTTTTTGCCCTTGCCGAGTTTGAACAGGTCGCGAAACAGTTGCTTGCTTTCACGCTTTTTCAAAAAGACATCCTGGCGGGGCGCGCGTTCGTAACTGTATCCGGGGGAAATGGTGACCCCCTCGACGCCGAGCGCCGTGGCGGTATCCATGAACTCGGCGATTTCACCTGCGGTCTCGCCCTGGAACAGGGTGCAGTTGATGGTGACGCGAAAACCGCGGCCGCGGGCCTTGCGGATAACCTCGATGCACTTGTCATAAACGCCATCGCGGCAGACCGAGTTATCATGGCGATCGCGATTGCCGTCCAGGTGTATGGAAAACGTCAGATAAGGGGAGGGCGAGTAATCATCCATGCGCTTGTCCAGCAGCAGCGCATTCGTGCACAGGTAGACAAATTTCTTCTTCTGGATGAAACCGTGGACGATTTGATCCATTTCCTTGTGGATCAGCGGCTCACCGCCGGCAATGGAAACGATAGGCGCACCACATTCGTCGATGGCCTGCATGCACTCATCGTAACTGAGCCGCTTGTTCAGGATATCGTCAGGATAGTCGATCTTGCCGCAGCCGGCGCAGGCCAGGTTGCAACGAAACAGGGGCTCGAGCATGAGGACCAGCGGGTAGCGCTTCTCTCCCCGTAATTTTTTTTCCAGCAGATACTTCCCAACCCTGAATTGTTGTATCAATGGCACCGCCATTATCCGCACTCCTATTTGCTATGTGTTTGATTTTTTGCGTTTTATATAAAACACAAATGATCCGCGAAAGATAATGTAAACCGGGCGAAATGTACAGGGCGGGACATGAATTTGTCCGGAAACAGTGATTTTTTTATGCACTTGCAAGCCCCATCAGGCATCTACATAATGTGTGTTTTTTTCCACAGGAATCCGCCAGGCAGCGCATGAGCAACCCGATTTCCACCCCCATACTGGACACGATCCGCGCACCGGCCGACCTGCGCAAGTTGCCCGAATCACAACTGGAGCCCCTGGCCATTGAGTGCCGCCAATACCTGTTGCACTCCGTCAGTCAAAGCGGCGGTCATTTTGCCGCCAGCCTGGGCGCGACCGAACTCACCATCGCACTGCATTACCTGTATAACACCCCCGAAGATCGTATCGTCTGGGATGTCGGTCACCAGGCCTATGTCCACAAGATTCTGACCGGACGGCGCGAGCGGCTGGACACCATCCGCAAATGGGGCGGGCTGGCGCCGTTCCCCAAGCGCGACGAGAGTGAGTACGACACCTTCGGCGTGGGGCATTCCAGTACCTCGATCAGTGCCGCGCTCGGCATGGCTATCGCGGCGCGTAACCAGGGCCTGGATCGCAAGGCGGTCGCGGTCATCGGCGATGGCGCCATGACCGCGGGCATGGCCTTCGAGGCGCTGAATCATGCCGGGGATCTGAATGCCAACCTGCTGGTCATCCTGAACGACAACAACATGTCCATCTCGCCAAATGTCGGCGCCCTGACCAGGCGCTTTGCGCAAATACTGTCGGGCAAGATCTATACCTCGGTACGTGAGCAGGGCAAGAAGGTGCTGTCACATATGCCGCCCGCCTGGGAACTGGCGCGGCGCGCGGAGGAGCACATCAAGGGCCTGGTAGTGCCGGGCACGCTGTTTGAAGAATTCGGTTTCAATTACATTGGCCCGATCGACGGCCACGACCTGCCGGCCCTGATCGAGACCATCCGTAATCTGAAAAATCTTGACGGACCGCAGTTTCTGCACATCATCACGCAGAAGGGCAAGGGCTACGGACCGGCCGAGGAAGATCCGATCAAATATCATGGCGTGACGCCGTTCGATCCTGAAAAAGGTATCCAGCCATCCGGGAAACCCTCCCCGGTGACCTACAGCCAGGTGTTCGGAGACTGGGTCTGCGATATGGCGGGCAGGGATCCGCGCCTGGTGGCCATCACCCCGGCCATGCGCGAGGGCTCCGGTCTGGTCCGTTTTGAAAAGGAATACCCCGATCGTTATTTCGATGTTGCCATCGCCGAACAGCACAGCGTGACAGTGGCCGCGGGCATGGCCTGTGATGGCCTGAAACCGGTGGTGGCCATCTACTCAACCTTTCTGCAACGCGGGTATGATCAACTGGTGCATGATGTAATCACGCAAAACCTGCCGGTGTTGTTTGCCATCGATCGCGCCGGTCTGGTGGGCGCAGACGGTCCGACCCACAACGGGTCCTACGATATCTCCTTCATGCGCTGTTTGCCCAATATCGTTCTTATGCTGCCGGCCGATGAAAACGAGTGCCGGCAAATGCTGTATACCGGCTTTATGCTGGATCAGGCGGCCGCGGTGCGTTACCCGCGCGGTACGGGACCGGGCGTGGCGATCGAGCAGGAGATGACGGCAATGCCGGTCGGCAAGGCGGAGCTGCGGCGGGAAGGCCGCAAGATCGCTATACTGGCTTTCGGCGTCGTGTTACAGGACTGCCTCGAAGTTGGCGAAGAACTCGATGCTACCGTGGTCAACATGCGCTTCGTGAAACCGATCGATGAAGAGATGATACTGAACCTTTGCAACACGCATGACCTGCTGGTGACCGTGGAGGAAAACATGGTGCAAGGCGGTTGCGGCAGCGCTGTTTCGGAAGTGCTGGCGGCACATGACCTGGCGCAGAGAATAATTCACTACGGTCTTCCGGATCGCCTGGTGCAACACGGTTCGCGTGATGACATGCTGAACGACGTCAAGCTGAACAAGGCCGGCATCCTGGAATTTATTAATCAGCATACCGGCAGCGGTAAACATCACGCGCGCAGCGCCTAGACTTGCCGACGCGGATCCCTGGTCATAAAAAACCCCGCGTCAGCGGGGTTTCTTTTCAGCTCAAGAAAC
>JBFGPT010000080.1:0-6492 GCA_041564575.1 Gammaproteobacteria bacterium
CGAGGCGAAGGCCTTCGAGGATCAGTACGTGCGTTCGCAGACGGGACTGGGCGCGGAAGGCGCAAGCGATCACTAGGCGCCGGTCGGCGCCCGGATCCCCGGCACGGGCGCGGGCAATGCCGGCCCGTTTATCCCGTCACGGGCCTATGACGTGGTGCTGGCGAGATACAGGGCAACGAGTAACAGCAAAAGTGTAATCGCCTGCATTCCGACCCGCGCGATCATCAACTGGTCGCTGTGCTTTTCATCAAACTCACCGCCATGGGCCATGGAGCTCACGCCGATGAACAGGATGATGGCCGTCAGTATGAGGGAAGCAATAATGACCATTGTCAGAAGATCCATAACACTCCTCCGGTTATTTAAACCGCTTATACCTGCTAATAAAGCTAGTTAATAACCGTGGAAACTTGTTGATTTGGATCAAGTATTCTTTTGAATCAAAAGTTTCTCAATTGTCCCTGACAAGGACTCCCCCAGTGCCGCATGCTGCCCTGCATCCAGGTGCACACCGTCGACCTTGCTGGTCGTGATCACCGAACCGGTATCGAAGAATTCACACCCGAGTTCCTCTGCGACGGCCAGATAGGCCGCGGCCAGGCCGCGGCATTTTTTATCGCCATCCCGGAATTTCTCGGCCATGCTGCCTTGCGGGGCGCTGATTTCAGGCGGCGCAACGATCAATATAGGCGGTACGGGCATACCCGGTTCGATCGGCGCGGTGCGGATGGCATTGACCAGCGTGGCCATACCCTGCGCCGCGTGCCAGGGATTGTGCGGATGCATGGACTGGAAATCGTTGCTGCCCAGCATCAGGATCACCAGCGCCAGCGGCGAATTGACCTCGATGCGCTGGGCCAGTCCGTGCAGGCCGTTGCGGCCCGGTTTGAAGGGATCCTCCCAGACCGTGCGCCGGCCGTTGAGACAATCCTCTATGACGCGCACCGCGTGGCCCCGTGAATGCAATTGCTGCTCCATCACTATCGGCCAGCGGGCCTCGAAGGGCAGGCGTTCGCGGGTATCGGGAATGATCCCCCAGGACAGGGAATCGCCATACACCAGGATATGTTGCATCGTGCCTTGCTCCCTCTCTTCAGTGGTCAGGTTTCGACGGGCTGTTCTTTAAGCGCCTCGCGTTTTTTACGCGAGAACAGTTTTTCGTTGACCTGCAAGACCAGTGATAGCAGGGCCGGCATGAAGGTCAGCGTGATCACGGTGGAGAACAGTAGGCCAAACAGGACAATGGCGCCGAGGCCGCGGTACAGTTCCGAGCCCTCGCCGGGGTTGAAGACCAGCGGCGACAGGCCGAAGATGGTCGTGAACATGGACATCATGATCGGCCTGAGACGCGAGCGCGTCGCCTCGCGGATCGCCTCGATATAATCCATGCCTTTGCGGCGCATGCGCGTCATGGTCCGCTCTACGATCAGGATGGGGTTGTTGACTACCGTGCCGATCAGGATCAGGAAGCCGAGCATGGTGATCATGTCGAACGGCTGCTGGATGTTCTGCAGGCCGATCTTGTCGAGTTGCCCGCCGAAATAATTCAGCAGCCACAGGCCGACCAGGCCGCCACTGATGCCGATCGGCACCGTCGCCATGATCAACAGGGGATACCCCCAGTGCGAGAAGATTGCCACCATCAACAGGTAGGCGATAAAGATCGCGGTGATGAAATTGGTGTCCAGCGCCTCGCGCGTGGCCTGCAGGCGGTCGCTGGCACCGCTGATGTTCATGCTCATGCCGGGCGCCAGTTGGCCGGCGTCTTTCATGTGCTGGATCAGGTCTTCGTTGACGATGCGCACGCCTTCCTCCAGTGGCACGTCCTGCGGCGGTATGATCGACAGCGTGATGGTGCGGCGGCTGTCGACGCGGCGGATGGTTTCCGTGTTCACGGTCTCGCGCACGCCGGCCACAGCGCCCAGGGGAACGATGCCGCCCTGGCCGGAATACAGCATCAGGTGCCGGATATCCTCCGGCGACTGGATGACGCCGTGGGTCGAGTAGAGGAACATGTCGATCTTGCGATCGCCCTCGAAATATTCGTCGACGAAGGCGCCGTCCGAATAGGCCCAGATGGTGTAACCCAGTTCATCGGCGTCGATACCGAGTTCGGCCGCGCGTTCCCAGTCGGGCCGCACCTCGATCATGGGCTGGCCGAGCGACAGGGAGGACGGTTCCGGCCGCACCCGCGGCTGATCGAAGATCTCCTTCGAGCGCAGGAAGGCCTTGAAACCGACGTCATACAGCGGCTCCAGCTCGGTACCGCTGATATCGAGGTTGATACTGCGCGTGCCGCCGAAGTTGCCGGCGAAGATACTGCCGCGCGAGACGAAGGTGATCACGCCGGGGAACTGGCTGATGTAGTCCTGGCTGAGTTCGATCAGGCGGTTCAGGTGCGTGCGTGACGTGACCTCGACAATGTAGATGGAGCGCTCCGCGGTGACAAACACAACGATGTAATCCAGAGGCGGCATCTCGCCGGAAGATTCGTCCCAGGCGGACGGGTCCTTGCCGAGATGCGGAATGTATTTCGCGTTGATCTTCTGGCCGATGGCGTTCATCTCGTCGATGTTGTAACCCGGTGGCGCAAACACCGAGGCGAAGATCTTTTTCTCTTCCCCTTCCGGCAGGTATTCCGCCTTGGGTGTCAGCTCCTGCAGGATCAGTACGGTAATGAACAGCACCAGGCCGATCAGGGCAATGCGCCGGATCACGCCGTGTAACAGCCAGTTCACGAAGGCCATGACGGCATTGCCAAACAATTCTCCGAAATGAAAGAAACCGAAGCGAAACGGCCTGGAGGTATTCGGTGACAGGAACCGGCTGCAGGCGACCGGGATCACCGTGGTCGCGACCAGCATCGACATCAGGATGGAGGCGGAGATCGCCACGGCGATGTCGGAATACAGTTGCCCGGCTTCCAGTTCGATGAAGATGATCGGCAGGAATACGAATACGGTGGTCAGGGTCGAGGCCAGCACCGCGCTCCAGACTTCCCGCACGCCCTCGTAGGCCGCCTGCATGCGCGACTTGCCCAGGGCCATGTGCTTGTAGATGTTCTCCAGCACGACGATGCTGTTGTCCAGGGTCATGCCGATGGCAAAGGCGACGCCGGCCATGGAAATCACGTTAATCGTACGGCCGGTGATCAACAGACCCAGAAACGCGGTGATGGCGCAGGCCGGGATCCCCAGCGCGCCGACCAGGGTGGCCGAGCCGGATCGCAGGAACAGGTACAGCACCATGATGGCCAGCACTGCGCCGATCATCAGGTTTTGTATCACCACACTGACCGATTGTTCGACGTAGCGCACGTCTTCCGAGATCAGTTCCATGCGCATGCCGTTGTCTTTCAGGAACCCGTTGTTTAACTGTTCCACCACTTTCATCATGTCTTCCTTGATTTGGATGACATTGGTGCCCAGTTGCCGCTTCACGGCCAGGTTGATGACCTGCTCGCCGTTCGTGTAGGCATAGGAGCGGATCTCGGCGGTGGATTGCTCGATATAACCGACGTCCTGCAGGCGGATGAAGGTATCGCCGCGGCGGGCGATGACCAGCTCTTCGATATCCTTGAGATCATCGAAGCGGCCGCGGGTGCGCAGCAGGTAGCGGCGCTTGCCGGCGTCCAGGTCACCGCCGGAGACATCGCGGTTTCGCGCGCGTATGGCGTTGCGCACATCGATCAGGCGTATATCGCGCTCGGCCAGCTTGACCGGGTCGACATAGATCTTGATCTGCGGGTCCTCGCCGCCGCGCAGGCGCACGGAATCAACGCCCGGCACCCGTTCCAGGAAGGTTTGCACGTTGTCCTCGAGAAAATCGCGCATTCCGGCCATGTTGACGCCGAGTGGATTGCCTTGCAGCGGCATGATGCTGAAGTACATGAAGGAATTGCTCGAGAAGGAACTGGCCGTGATCTGCGGTTCGTCGACATTCTCCGGGTACCCCGGCACCTGGGTCAGCGCGTTATTCACCTCCAGCAGCGCATTGTTGATATCCGCGCCGTGCGGAAATTCGAGTTCGATCGTTGCCGCCCCGGTACTGGCCATCGAGGTCATGCGTTCCAGCCCCGGGATACGGCGCAGGTATTCCTCCTGCTCGATCAGGATCTCTTTCTCGATGTCCTGCGGCGTGGCGCCGGGCCACATCGTGCGCACGGAGATCACGCGGGCATCCAGGTCCGGGATCATCTGGACCGGGACATTCAGGAAAGAGAGTATGCCGAACAGGCAGATGATCAGCAGGCCAACCGTGACCACGATGGGATTATTCAGCGCGAAACGGAACATCTTACAGTGCCGGGGCCTGGTCCTGGCTGGTGTAAACGAGTTGGCCCGGCCGCAGGATCTCGTTGCCGCGCACGATCACGCGATCACTGTTCTTCAGATCGCCATCCATGATTTCCACCAGGCCCTTGCTGGTGCGGCCACTGCGTACGTTGATGGGGGCAGCGCGTTGTTGCCCGTTTTGTTCGCGCAATACCCAGACGGTCTCGGTGCCGCCGGGAGGCCTGACGATGGCATCGCGCGGTACCAGCAGGCGCTGCGTTGTCGCCTGGTCATCGATCTGCAGGAAGACGCGGGCGGACATGCCGGGCGCGATGACGCGATCAGGGTTGTCGATATCGATCTTGACCGGAAAGGTGCGCGCATTTTCGAGTCCGAGCGGTACCGTGGAGGTTATCGAGGCTTCGGTATTTCTTTCGGGCAGGGCGTCGTACACGATCCGCACCGGTGTGCCGACCCGGATCTTGCCGAAATAATACTGTGGCACCGGCACCTCGATACGCAGGCGATCGAGTTCGGTGATTTCCAGCAGCGGATCGTCGGTATTGATCCATTGCCCGATCTCGACCAGTTTCTCCGTCACCACGCCATCAAAAGGGGCATGGACGGTATGCCGCCGCAGTATTTCACGCTGGCGTTCGACCTCGGTTTTCAGTCGTTGCACCACGGCGGCATTGATCTCGACCTCGGCCACGCGGGTTTCATAAGTGGTTGCCGAGATGTGTTTCTTGTTGACCAGTTCGGCGGCCTCGTCACGTTGCCGCTCCGCCTCCTTCAGCCGGGCCCTGGCTTCATCGTGCAGGGCGCGGGCCCGGGCGAGTTCGAGTTCGGCAAGCTTGCTGTCGATCTGGGCGATGACATCGCCCTTGCCGACGGCATCGCCTTCGTCGAAGTGCAGGGTTTCGACGATGCCGGCCTGGCGGGCGGAAATCCGGGTGATGCGGATGGGCATGACCGTGCCGGTCAGCGGTATCTCCTCGGACATGCTGCCAAGCGTGACATCGACCACGGTCACGGGCAGGCCGGTTTCTTCGGCGCCGGCGGGCGCGGTTGTCAGCAACACCAGGACGGGCAACAGCCAGATCCGGAAACGTGGCTTCGGTAATCTCCGAGTGTACCGCATGTGTTCTCTCATCTCGTCAGTCCCGTTCCAAGCATATCACGTTGCCCGAGGCGTCCATACGGCCGGCGGGGGTATAAGTCCGGCGCTGTATAAAATATACGGGGATTTACCGTGAAGCGGTGTTGATCAATGACCGCAGGTTGTTGCTGCTGCGGCTGTCGTCCGCCGCGGTGATGAAGTTTTCCGCGCCCGGGATATCACCTTGCAGGTAGGACAGCGCGGCGATCATGAAGGCATGGTAGGGCTGCGCGGAGGCACTCGTGATGTCGGCCCGGTAGTGTTCGTTCAGGTCGCTGACGAGTTGTTCGAGTTCAGCATCCATGACCACCTGGTCAAGCGCCCCGGGATCGATATCGATGGCGCGGCGCATGGACCAGACGGCCCGTTGCCGTTCCCCGTTCGCGGCCGTGGCCAGGGCGAAGCCGATCTTCGGCACGCCGGAGCGCAGGTTCTGCCGGGATTGTATGGCGAAGATGCGCATGGCATTATCCGGCTCTGCCTTGCCCAGCGCCTGCCAACCCTCGTGACGGTCAAACGTCGGCAGCACAGGTGCCTGCCGCTGCGGGGTACGGGGGTAGGGCCGCGTCACCCGGCTATCACGCCGGTACTCCGGCAAGGGCTGTGAGCGCGCCACTGTCCGGGGCCGGTCATAGCGATCGTTGTCGAGGATCTGTGACAGCACCAGCACGCTCAACACGCCGAGGATCGCGTAACCGACCGCGCTGCCACCGCCATGGGTACTGTAATGCGCGTGCAAACCGGTATGCCGGCCGTAATGCCCGTAGCCGTGGTGGTAACCGTAACCATAGCCGCCCCAGGCCACGGCAGCGCCGGGATGGACAAGCAGCAACAGGCAGGCAATGGCCACGGATTTGCTGAATGTTGAAAGGGTACGGCGAAGCATCATGCAGTAATGATAGACGATCACGCCGTTGAAATGGACGCTCAATGAGTTCCGAATTCGATTCAATGGCCGGCAGAAAACTGATTATAACTTACTGATTTAAAGAGGAATATTCCAAGATGTAACCAGTATGGCTGGACGGAAATCCACTGCATTGACCTGCTGATTCGATA
>JBFGPT010000081.1:0-6430 GCA_041564575.1 Gammaproteobacteria bacterium
ATTAGGAGAATCTTATCATGACGGTCTATTTTCAACATGTAGGAGAGAGGGCTGGGTCTCGAGATTTCCCAAGAACAATTGGTGAGAGACCTAATAACCTAAAGAACTTTAGTTGGGAAGAAATAGAAGTCTATCTAGACCATTTAGACTCATACGAAAGGAAAAATATTAAACAAGCAATTTCAAACTCAGCTATAAAGGGATTTCAGATTTGGGGAATACCCGCAGGTGCTAAAAGTCTTATTCGACAGCTAACAATTGGCGAGAAATGTGGATATGAGATATGAGAATATTTAATGAGATCATTTAGCCCCCACCCCCATCACTCCTATCTTGAATATGCAAATTTATTCAAGACTTGAGCGAGAAGGCAGGCGGGACTGCCCTATAGGGGATGGGGGCCCCCTGCCACCCCGATACGATGCCCAGCCTTGCTACAACCTTGCCGTAATCTTACCGTAAGCTTCCCACAACCTTAGGGTAACCTTTGTGTGATGCCGAAATCCTGGTTGAGTATCGAAACGCTGGGACTCCATTTCATGCCGGTTGCCATTTACCCTCCTGGATACCCCTATCTATGCCGTAATCTTGCCGTGACCTTGCGGTGATTTCTCTGGTTGAAATGGCGTATTGGGCACCACCTGTGCACCACCGATTGATTTAGAGGGGTTAGGCTTGGGAGTGAAAATGGTGTAACTAACTGATTTAATTGGTCGGGGTGACAGGATTTGAACCTACGACCCCTGCCTCCCGAAGGCAGTGCTCTACCAGGCTGAGCTACACCCCGACTGTATATTTAATCTGTCTGGCTGAATCATGATCCAGCGTGGTTTATCTAGGGCGGTAGTCTGAATCTCCGACCCCTGCAGTCGCTCCGGACGTCCTGTCCTCTCGCGACACTAATGCATGGCTCCCGACATCCTGTCTCCCGCCAAACTAATGCATCCATGCATGTCGTCCCGAAGGCAGTGCTCTACCAGGCTGAGCTACACCCCGTTTTTTCAGTAATCCCTTTCCACGGAGAAACGCGCCAGGGCCACCAGTGCCTCGATATAGGGCGACGCCGGGAATTGTCGCAGAGACTCGATGGCTTTTTCTGACTCGGATTTCGCCAGGGCGGCAGTGTATTCAATGGCGCCGGTCTCTGCAATCGCCTGCTGGATAGCCTTGATATTCTCCAGCCCGCCGTTGGTGATGGCATTGCGGATGATCCTGGCCTGTTTCTCGTTGCCGTGCCACAGGGCGTAGAGCAGGGGCAGGGTCGGCTTGCCCTCGGCCAGATCGTCGCCGATGTTCTTGCCCAGTTGCTTGCTGGAGGCGCTGTAATCCAGCGTATCGTCGATCAACTGGAAGGCCGTGCCCAGGTGGCAGCCGTAAGCAGCCATGTTGGCTTCCTCATCGGCCGGCCGGCCGGCGATGATGGCGCCGAGTTGTGCGGCGGCCTCGAATAGCCGGGCGGTCTTGTTGCGGATCACGTTCAGGTAGCGTTCCTCGGTGGTGGCCGGGTCGTGCGCGTTCATCAGTTGCTGCACCTCGCCCTCGGCGATCTGGTTGGTGGTGGTGGACAAGATCTCCATGACGCGCATGGAATTGACATCGACCATCATCTGGAAGGCGCGGGAATAGAGGAAATCGCCGACCAGCACGCTGGCCTCGTTACCCCAGAGCTGGTTCGCCGTTTCACGGCCGCGGCGCAGTTTCGAGGCGTCCACGACGTCGTCGTGCAGCAGGGTCGCGGTATGGATGAACTCGAGGATGGCGGCGAGCTTGATATGGTCCTCGCCACTGTAGCTGAAACACCGTGCCGACAGCAGCAGCAGGGCCGGGCGCAGGCGCTTGCCGCCGCTATTGACGATATAATGGCCGAGCTGGTTGATGAGTACGATCTCGGAGTGCAGGTTCTGCTGGATGTACGCGTTGACGCGGGCCATGTCCTGGCGCACCAGGGCCTGGATCTCCTCGATCCCGATGTTCGGGTGCAGTCTGACGGTCTCAGCGGGTTTCTGGTTGGGCGTTGCCACGGAATTTAGGATCCCGGTGAATTTGCGGCTATTTTGCCAATTGGGCGCTGAAATTGCCATCTGAACCGGCCTGGCCGGGATAGCGCTTGTATGTTCCGGGCGAATTTCATAAAATCTGCGCCCTTTCTAGACAGGCCCGGCGGCCATGATGCCGGGTATATGGAGCAAATCAATGCAAGCGGTCATCAAAAGCGGCGGAAAACAATACAAGATCACCGAGGGCGACGTCCTGCGGGTTGAGCGGCTTGACGCCGAAGAAGGCAAGAGCATCAAGATTTCCGACGTCCTGATGCTGATTGACGGCGACCAGGTCACGGTCGGCAAACCCCTGGTCAAGGGCGCGAGCGTCAAGGCCAAGGTCCAGTCCCACGGCCGCGGCCGCAAGATCAATATCATCAAGTTTCAGCGCCGCAAGAACCATCGCAAGCAGATGGGGCACCGCCAGGCCTATACCGAGCTGGCGATTGAAGGCATCACGGTCAAATAAGCAGGTAGAGCACAATGGCACATAAAAAAGCAGGTGGCAGCACCCGGAACGGGCGCGATTCAGAATCCAAGCGCCTTGGCGTGAAACGCTACGGCGGCGAGGCCGTCAGGTCCGGCAATATCCTGGTGCGCCAGCGTGGCACGAAATTCCATGCCGGTGACAATGTCGGCTGCGGGCACGACCATACCCTGTTCGCCACCGCCGATGGCCAGGTCGTATTCGAGAAAAAGGGACCGCGGCAGCGCACCTTCGTGAGCGTGGTGACGGCCTGAGCAGCAATACCGGATACAGCAGAAACCCCGTCACTGACGGGGTTTTTTGTTTATGAAAGAAATTTTTTCCATTGACGGTTCCGCGGCATTCGCCAGAATGACGGTTTTCATCACTTGCAGCCAGTGACGCAACATCTCGCCCCATGAAATTCGTCGACGAAGCAACCATCCGTGTTGAGGCCGGTAAGGGCGGTGATGGCTGCCTGAGTTTCCGCCGCGAAAAATATATTCCGCGTGGCGGCCCGGACGGCGGCGACGGCGGCGATGGCGGCTGCATTTACCTGCGTGTCAACGACGGTCTCAACACGCTGGTCGATTTTCGCCATGCGCGCCTGTACCGGGCCCGGAACGGACAACCGGGCATGGGTCGCGAGCGCTCGGGCAAGTCGGCCGAGGACCTCGTGATCGACGTGCCGCTGGGGACGCTGGTGTACGATGACGATACCGGCGAGTTGCTCGGCGACCTGGACCACAGCGGTATGCGCCTGCTGGTCGCGCAGGGCGGCTTTCATGGCCTCGGCAATACCCGCTTCAAGAGCAGCACCAACCGGGCGCCGCGCCAGACCACCAAGGGCAGCGCCGGGGACAGCCGCAACCTGCGGCTGGAACTGCAGGTGCTGGCGGATGTCGGCCTGTTGGGCCTGCCCAATGCCGGTAAATCGACCTTCATCCGGTCGGTATCGGCGGCGCGGCCCAAGGTGGCGGATTACCCGTTCACGACCCTGTACCCGCAACTCGGGGTAGTGCGGGTCGGCACGGACCAGAGTTTCGTGATTGCCGATATCCCGGGGCTCATCGAGGGGGCGGCCGCTGGCGCCGGGCTGGGTGTACAGTTTTTACGTCATCTGAACCGAACGCATTTATTATTACACCTGGTGGACATCGGTAGCCCGGAATCGGTCGAGGCCATCGCCGCGCAGGTCCGGGTCATCGAGGCCGAGATCAGCGCCTACGACAGCGGCCTGTTGCAAAAGGACCGCTGGCTGGTGCTGAACAAAATCGACCTGCTGGATGCCGAGGCGCTGGAACAGCGGCGCGGGGAACTGTTGCGGGAACTGGACTGGCAGGGACCGGCGTTCAATATCTCGGCGGTCACCGGCGCCGGCTGCCAGGAACTGGTGTACGCCATACAGCAATGGAAACAGTCACAAACCGGGGAAGAACAAATCAATGAGTGATGCCAGGGCCCGATTGAGAAAAGCCCGACGCTGGGTCGTCAAGATCGGCAGCGCGCTGCTGACCGACAATGGCTGTGGCCTGAAGATGACCACGGTTTCGAACTGGGCAGACCAGATCAGCAAATTGATCCAGCGTGGCAACGAGGTCGTGTTGGTGTCCTCGGGCGCCGTCGCCGAGGGCATCACCCGGCTTGGCTGGCAACGGCGTCCGCAGGCGCTGAACGAATTGCAGGTCGCCGCCGCCGTCGGCCAGATGGGGCTGGTGCAGGCCTGGGAAACCTGTTTTCAGAAACATTCGATCCGCACCGCACAGATCCTGCTGACCCATGATGACATCGCCGATCGCGAACGTTACCTGAACGCCCGGTCCACCCTGCGACAACTGGTGGGGCTGGGCGTGATCCCGGTCGTCAACGAAAACGACAGCGTTGCCACCGAGGAGATCCAGTTCGGTGACAACGATCACCTGGCGGGGCTGGTGACCAATCTCATCGAGGCCGATGTGCTGGTGTTGTTAACCGATCAGGAAGGCTTGTTTGACAAGGATCCGCGGCACAGCCGCGATGCCCGGTTGATCCACGCGGGCCGCGCCGGTGACCCGGCGCTGGAAGCATACGCCGGCAGCGGTGGCAGTCTTGGCCGCGGCGGTATGCTGACCAAGCTCAAGGCGGCGGCAACCGCGGCGAAATCCGGCGCCAGCACCGTGATCGCCTCCGGCCTTGGCAGCGACAGCCTGGTCCGCATTGCCCGGGGCGAACAGATCGGCACCGTGTTGAACAGCGAGCAGGAACCCCTGGCCGCGCGCAAACAATGGCTGGCAGGGCACAAGCGGGTGGCCGGTTCGATCCGGCTCGACGATGGCGCGGTACGGGTCGTTACGGAAGAGGGCAAGAGCCTGCTGTCCGTCGGTGTGACCGGGGTCGAGGGTAATTTCGTGCGCGGTGAGATCGTCACCTGCATGGACGCGGCGGGTCGGGAAATTGCCCGCGGGCTGGTGAATTACAATGCCCAGGAGACCCGCAAGATCATGGGGCAACCGAGCCGGAAATTTCTGGAGATACTGGGATACGCGGATGAGCCGGAGCTCATCCACCGGGATAATCTGATCCTGTTGTAGCTTGTCGCCGGACGGGGGCGCCGGAGACTGGAAAACGAAATTCTAGAGTGCCTGGATCTGCGCGCTGAGACGGCTCTTGTGCCGGGCCGCCTTGTTCTTGTGGATCAAGCCCTGGCCGGCGAGACGGTCCAGCATGGGTACTGCGTCTTTATAGGCCTGGGTGGCGCCGTCTTTGTCTTTGGCCTCGATGGCCTTGACGACTTTCTTCAGGTAGGCGCGCGCCATGGAGCGCCGGCTGGCGTTCTGGCTGTTGCGTTTTATGGCCTGGCGGGCACGTTTTCTTGCGGAGGCAATATTAGCCAATGTCCTGTTCCTCTTGAGGTTTTTAAGGCGCGTAACTATGAGGATCTTGCCCGGATTTGTCAATCCTGCCGGGTATTTATGGTATGCTGCCGCATCGACATGCTAAATGCCATTATAAACAAACAGATAGTCACATTTTTAAAGGTAATCTAAAGGTCCTCGCGTGAGCCGCTCCCTGTTCAAATCGACCTTCAACGTCGGCAGTATGACGCTGCTCTCGCGCGTGTTCGGATTGATCCGGGATGTCGTCATCGCCACCCTGTTTGGCGCGCGCGATCACACCGACGCGTTTTTTATTGCCTTCAAGATCCCGAATTATTTCCGCCGCCTGTTTGCCGAGGGCGGGTTCTCGCAGGCCTTCGTGCCGGTGTTGACCGAGGTCAAGACGCGCCAGGGCGAAGCCGAGGTCAAGGAACTCGTCGATCATGTTGCCGGCACGCTGGCGACCGTGCTGTTCCTCGTTACCCTGGCGGGGATCATCGCCGCGCCCGTCTTGATCTTCGTGTTTGCTTCCGGCTTTACCGCGACCGAGGGCAAGTTCGACCTGGCCGTCGACATGTTGCGCATCACTTTTCCCTACCTCCTGCTGATCTCGCTGACGGCCATGGCCGGCGGCATCCTCAACACCTTTCAACGCTTTACCGTGCCGGCCTTCACCCCGGTGCTGCTGAATTTTTCGCTGATCGGCTGTGCCCTGTGGCTGGCGCCGCAACTGGAACGCCCGGTGATGGCGCTGGCCTGGGGCGTGTTCATCGCCGGCATCGTGCAGTTGCTGTTCCAGTTGCCGTTTCTGCTCAAGTTGCGACTGATACCGAGGCCGCGTTTACAAAGCGGACACCCCGGCGTGCAAAAGATCATCCGCCTCATGGTGCCGACCCTGTTCGCCGGTTCCGTGGCCCAGATCAATATCATGATCGACATGATGATCGCCTCGTGGCTGGTCTCGGGCAGCATCTCCTGGCTGTATTACTCCGATCGCCTGATGGAATTTCCGCTGGGCGTATTCGGCGTTGCCCTGGCCACGGTGATCCTGCCGAACCTGTCGGAAAAAC
>JBFGPT010000082.1:0-6383 GCA_041564575.1 Gammaproteobacteria bacterium
CGGGGCCGATACGGGCGGAGCCAAACATGCTGACGGACGGTTTGATGCCAGACAGTCTTTCAAAGCCCTCGACGAATTCGGCCATGATCTGGAAAACCTTCCAGGACTCGCGAGTCAGGCTGGAGTCGTCGATTAACGGATGGGCAAAGCGTTTTTGATCATTCATAATGAGTCCCGTTGCCGGTGGCTTGTAATACAGGTCTTGAGTTTCCGATTTACCTTTTACCACACTTGCCGGCCATAATATTGTACATCTCAATCAAGACCCGGTTTTTGATTTGACTGGCCCCGCATGAAAAACAAGACCCTGATCCTGGTCGACGGTTCCTACTACATGTTCCGCGCCTATCACGCCCTGCCTGACTTCAGGAACTCCAGCGGCGCGCATACCGGCGTCATCTACGGCGTCATGAACATGCTGAAAAAGTTGCTGCGCGAACACTCGCCGGACTACTTCGCCGTGGTCTTTGATGCCAAGGGCAAGACATTCCGCAATGACCTGTACCCCGAATACAAGGCCAACCGCCCGCCGGCGCCCGAGGAACTGGTCAGCCAGATCCGCCCCCTGCATGAAATCATCGCGGCCAGCGGCTTTCCGATCCTGGTGATCGACGATGTCGAGGCCGACGACGTTATCGCCACCCTGGCAAAACAGGCCGAGTCAAGCGGCATGAACAGCCTGATCTCCTCCGGCGACAAGGATTTGGCACAACTGGTCAACGACCATATCAGCCTGATCAACACCATGCAGGATGTGGTACTCGACGACCAGGCCGTGCGCAAAAAATTCGGCATCGGCCCGGAGCATATCATTGACTACCTGGCCCTGGTCGGCGACAGCATCGACAACGTGCCGGGCATTCCCAAGGTCGGGCCGAAGACCGCCGTCAAGTGGCTGAACGAATATGGCGATATCGATCAAATTGTCGAACACCGCGACCAGATCAAGGGCAAGGTCGGCGAGTACCTGCGTGAGAATGTAGAACAACTGTTGCTGTCGCGGCGACTGGTCACCCTCAAGTGTGATGTTGAACTTGATTACCGGCCCGTGGATCTAAAGCTCGGCCAACCTGACCTCGACATATTACGCGAACACTACGCGCGCTGGGAGTTTCGCAGCTGGTTACATGAGCTGGATCGTGCCGGTAATGATACTCCCGTGGCCGCAGTCCCGCCGGCCGGCGCAGGCAACCCCTGCGAAACGATACTGACCAAAAAAGCGCTCGATACCTGGCTCCGGCGTCTTCAGGACAGCGAGTTGTTCGCGCTGGACACGGAAACGACCAGCCTGGACTACATGCAGGCCCGTATTGTCGGCGTGTCTTTCGCGGTGACGCCCGGCGCGGCCGCCTACGTGCCGGTGGCGCATGACTACGCCGATGCGCCACCACAGCTGGATCGGGAATATGTACTCGAACAGTTGCGGCCACTGCTCGAGGACCCGCAACGGCACAAGGTCGGACACAACCTCAAATACGACATGGAGGTGCTGGCCAATCACGGCATCGCCCTGTCCGGCATCGCCCATGACACCATGATCGCCTCCTATGTCTATAACAGCACGGCAAGCCGTCATGACATGGACAGCCTGGCGGAAAAGTATCTGGGCGTGACTACCACACATTACGAGGACGTCGCCGGCAAGGGCAGCAAACAGATCCCCTTTAACCAGGTGTCGCTGGAAGCAGCCGCGCCTTATGCCGCCGAGGACGCGGATATCACCCTGCAACTGCACCGGCATCTGTATCCGAAAATACAACAACAGCCTGAACTCGATCGGTTATATCGCGATATCGAGATGCCGCTCCTGCCGATACTGGCAAGGATCGAACGCCGCGGCGTTATCGTCGATGAACAGATTTTGCAGCAACAGAGCGACGAGCTCGCGGCCGAGATGCAGGCGCTGGAAATCAAGGCCCACGAACTTGCCGGCGAGGCCTTCAATATCAGCTCGCCGAAACAGATCCAGGCCGTGCTCTACGATCGCATGCAACTGCCGGTGCTGTCGAAAACCCCGAAGGGCCAGCCGTCCACGGCGGAATCGGTGTTGCAGGAACTGGCCCTGGAATATGAACTGCCGAAACTGATCCTGGACTACCGCAGCCTCAGCAAACTGAAATCCACCTATACCGACAAGCTGCCGCAACAGATCGATCCTGATACCGGCCGGGTGCACACCTCCTATCACCAGGCGATCGCGGCCACCGGGCGTCTGTCATCCTCCGATCCGAATCTGCAGAACATCCCGGTACGTACCAGCACCGGCCGGCGCATCCGCAGCGCCTTTGTCGCCCCGCAGGACTGTGTCCTGTTGTCTGCGGATTATTCGCAAATCGAGCTTCGCATCATGGCGCACCTGTCCGGTGATGCCGGTCTGCTGGACGCCTTTGCCAACGGCGAGGATATTCACCGGGCAACCGCCGCCGAAGTCTTCGAGATCGAACGGGACGAGGTTACGGAAGATCAGCGGCGTTCGGCCAAGGCGATCAACTTCGGGCTGATCTACGGCATGTCCGCCTTCGGCCTGGCCAGGCAACTCGGGATCGAACGCAGCGCCGCCAGAAAATACATCGAGCGGTACTTCGACCGCTATCCGGGCGTCAGGGAGTTCATGGACAGGATTCGGGAACAGGCCCGCACGGACGGCTACGTCGAGACCCTGTTCCATCGGCGTCTGTATTTGCCGGAAATCAATTCGCGCAACGCCATGCGGCGCCAGTACGCGGAGCGTACCGCCATCAATGCACCCATGCAGGGCACGGCTGCGGACATCATCAAGCGGGCGATGATTTCAATCGATAACTGGCTTGAGACATCAACGCTGCAGGCGCACATGATCATGCAGGTGCATGACGAGCTGGTGCTGGAGGTCAACCGCAAACATCTCGAAGAGGTCGAGGGGCAGGTGCGTCGCCTCATGGCAAATGCCGCGGAACTGGACGTCGCGCTGGAGGTGGATGTGGGTAGCGGGGATAACTGGGACCAGGCGCATTGAAGCAATGTTTGCAAAATCCGGATTTTTTGTTAAGACTATATCCCTGTACACACTGCAAAACAGAAACAGACCGGAACGACAGACCGGACCGTCATAACTGAACTGACCAGCACGAGACTCCGCCCTCCCGACCCAGGCAACTGTTGTTATCCTAAGGAACAGCCCGCATGTTGATTATTCCCGCGATTGACATCAAAGACGGCAAATGCGTTCGCCTGCGCCAGGGCCAGATGGACGAGGAGACCGTGTATTGCACGGATCCGCTGGAAGTGGCGAATCGCTGGGTGGATGCCGGCGCCCGACGCCTGCATATTGTTGACCTGAACGGTGCGACGGCCGGGCGGCCGGAAAACGCGGATATCATCCACGAGATCGCCGAACAATACCCGCAGGTACCGATACAGGTGGGCGGCGGTATCCGCAATGAAGACACCATTCAGACCTACCTGGATGCCGGCGTCAAATACGTGATCATCGGCACCAAGGCAGTAACAACGCCGCATTTCGTCTCCGATATCTGCCTGGAATTTCCTGGCCACATCATCGTCGGCCTGGATGCCAAAGACGGCAAGCTTGCCACCAACGGCTGGTCCAAGTTGTCGCATCATGATGCGGTCGATATGGCGCAGCGCTTCGAAGACGAAGGTGTGGCCGCCATAATCTTTACCGATATCGGCCGCGACGGCATGTTGACCAGCGTTAACATCGAGGCAACGGTGGAGCTCAGCAGTCAAATCAGCATCCCGGTAATCGCCTCCGGCGGCATCACCAACATGGACGACATCCGCAATCTTTGCAAGGTTGCCGATGAAGGCATCGAAGGCGCCATCACCGGACGCGCCATCTATGAAAAAACGCTTGATTTTGCCGAGGCGCAAAAACTCGCCGACGAAATCTGCCCCCTGTAATACGGGAACTCACTCTTTATGGGATTAGCCAAGCGGATCATTCCCTGCCTGGACGTTGATGCCGGGCGTGTCGTCAAGGGCGTGCGTTTCGTCGATATTCGCGATGCCGGCGACCCGGTCGAGGTCGCGCGCCGCTATGATCAGCAGGGCGCGGACGAGATCACCTTCCTGGATATCACCGCCAGCAGCGATGAACGCGACACCATGGTCGACATCGTCCATGCCGTCGCTGGCGAAGTGTTCATCCCGCTGACCGTCGGCGGCGGTATCCGCGAGCTGGAAGACATCCGCAAGATGCTGAATGCCGGCGCCGACAAGATCAGCATCAATACCGCGGCGGTCAGGGACCCGGACTTTGTCGCCAGGGCGTCAGAGCGTTTCGGCTCGCAGTGCATTGTCGTTGCGATCGATGCCAAACGCGTGAGCGCGGAGAGCGTGGCGCCAAGCTGGCATATTTTCACCCATGGCGGCCGCAATGATACCGGCATCGACGCTGTCGAATGGGCGGCAGCCATGTGCGGACGTGGGGCAGGTGAGCTATTATTGACCAGCATGGACCGGGACGGCACCCGCGATGGTTTTGACCTGGAACTGACACGGGCGGTCAGCGAGGCGGTCAGCATCCCGGTGATCGCCTCCGGCGGCGTGGGTACGCTGCAGCACCTGGTCGAGGGCGTGATAGACGGCAAGGCCGATGCCGTGCTGGCCGCCAGCATCTTTCATTTCGGTGAATACACTATCCGGCAAGCCAAGGAACTCATGGCCGAACACAACATAGAAGTACGATTATGACGGGCAAAGACACAAACGGCTGGCTGGAGGATATCCACTGGAATGCCGACGGCCTGGTGCCGGCAATCGCGCAAGACGCAGCGACCGGCAAGGTATTAACGCTGGCCTGGATGAACCGCGAGGCCCTGGCGCTCAGCGTCAAGGAGCAGCGGGCCGTATACTGGTCCCGCTCAAGACAGCAGATCTGGCGTAAAGGGGAGACCTCCGGGCATGTTCAACAATTGCGTGAGGTTCGCCTTGATTGCGACCAGGACACGCTGCTGTTACAGGTCACGCAGGCCGGCGGCATCGCCTGTCACACCGGCCGGGAGCGGTGTTTTTACCGGAAATACAGCGATGGCGCCTGGATCAGCGACGAACCGGTGTTGCGCGACCCGGCGGATATCTACAAATGAGCGCGCAGCATGACGAGTGAAAATGTCTTACAGGCGCTCGCCGCGGTACTGCAACAGCGCAAGCAGGCCGGTCCGGAGGAGTCCTATGTCGCCAGCCTGTATGCCGGCGGCCTGGACAGGATCCTCAAAAAAGTCGGCGAGGAGGCCGCGGAGACAATTGTTGCCGCCAAGAACGGGGATCGTGACGCGATAATTCATGAAACCGCTGATCTCTGGTTTCATTGTCTGATACTGTTAACACAGGCGGATATTTCGCCGGAAGAGGTGCTGGCGGAACTGGAAGCGCGTTTCGGCACCTCCGGCCATGACGAGAAGGCCGGACGTTCGTCTTCCTGATACACACCATTCTCGTCGAAACGATTCCTGAACTTTTGCTAAGGAGGATAAATCAATGGGCATGCCTGGACCCTGGGAACTGCTGATCATCCTTGCCATCGTGGCCCTGGTGTTCGGCACTAAAAAACTGCGCAACATGGGCAGCGATGTCGGCAGCATGGTCAAAGGTTACCAGAATGCCATGAAAGGTGACGACAGCGCGACAGCCGCCGGCAAGGACGGCGCTGGCAACAACGAGGTCATTGAGGGCGAGGTCGATACTCCGCCCGGGAAGGAGAAATAATCGCGCTGACCCGACGCCTTCGCGCTCCTTCCGGATAATGTTTGATATCGGCTTCTGGGAACTGGTACTGATCGGGGTCGTGGTCCTGTTCGCCATCGGCCCGGAACGCCTGCCCGGTTTCGCCCGGGAAACCGGCCGCTGGCTTGGCCGATTGCGGCGCATGGCCAATACGGCCAAACGTGAGCTGCGTAATGAACTGAAGCTGCACGAGGACCAGGACCTGCAGACCACGATCCGCGACCTGGACGACCTGATGCACAACGCCCCGGACCGGCAGTCGCCGGCCGACGAGGGAAAATAGCGCGATTTGCCGCCGCATCACGCAGATGTCCGAAACCGAGCCGTCCACCTTTCTCAGCCATCTCGTCGAGTTGCGCAGCCGTCTGATCCGCAGCGTTGTGGCCATCGTCGTGGTTTTTATACTGCTGGCCGGGTTTTCCGCCGAGATCTATCAGCTTGTCGCTACGCCCCTGATGGAGTTGTTGCCCCGGCAAAGCGCCATGATTGCAACCGAGGTGGCGGCGCCGTTTCTGACCCCTTTCAAGCTGACGTTTTTCGTTGCGATATACCTGGCCATGCCCTACGTGCTGCTGCAGTGCTGGCTGTTCGTTTCGCCGGGACTGTACGAACAGGAAAAACACCTGGCGCTGCCGCTGTTTGTCACCAGCGTGATC
>JBFGPT010000083.1:0-6348 GCA_041564575.1 Gammaproteobacteria bacterium
GCATCGACACCGCCGCCCATGACCCTGTGTGTCGCCACGGGCGGCAGCAGTTGTGCGGTGGAAGTTTTACGCACCCTGGATGGCAGCCGTTACCGGGAGACCGTGGACAGCGTCGGCGCGGGTGATACCCTGGATTTCACGGCGGCGACCGATACCTTCGATGTGCTGGGTAACATGCCGAATATCGGCAGCATTGCTGCCGGCGCCGGCAGTTTGAATGACTGCCAGACCGGCACTGCTGATTGCCTGGTCATTTATAACCTCGGCTTTGCCGGCGCCGATGCCTATAGCGGTGATAATATCGCCGGTATTGTCGCAACCGCGCCTATGGAATTTATCCGGCCGGCGGCGTTTCCCTTCCCTTCGCCGAATCAACGCTTCCATGTGGTCGATATGCCGGTAACCTTTACCTGCAACTCGGCAAGCGGAAATATTACCCGCTATGAGGATTACACCATCGCCGCAGCCCAGGTGCTGGTCCCGGGTGGTACCTCAAGCCTGCTGGCCGGCAATGTCAGCAGTTGCATCTTCACATACGATCAGGGCGCGGGTTCCAGGAACGCGGTACTGACCGCGGAGATCACGGTGAGCCGTTTTAACAGCAGTTCCGGCAATAATGAAAGTATCCGCATGGTGGAACAGATCCGGGTGCCGAACATCCCATGAATGTTTTCCGGCAAAAAGGCGTCTCCCTCATCACGGCCATCTTCCTGGTCGTCATCGTCGCGTCTATAGGCGCCTACATGGTGACCATCGGCCAGACCCAGCAACACACCACAGCGCTGTCGATACTGGGTCAGCACGCCATGAATGCCGCGGGCAGCGGCCTGGAGTGGGGTATCCACCGGGCGGTGCAGGCAGGTGCGGCGGGTCTGGATTGCTCACCGGGTACGGTGAATTTCACCCCCGGGGCTAGTGCACTGGATAATTTCACCGTCACCGTCGCCTGCAGCGTACAGAATTTTGAAGAGGGGACCACCAACTACAATGTCTATACACTGACCTCGACAGCGACCATGAACGCCTTCGGAAATCCGGATTTTATCAGCCGCAGCCTGCGGGCCAGTGTGTGTGTCGCCTGCCCCTGATCAGGCAAAATCGAGTTGCCGCCAGGCCTCGTAAACCACGATCGCAACCGCGTTACTCAGATTCAGGCTGCGGCTGTCCATCATCATGGGGATACGCAGGATAGCATCCGGATCGAAACCCGACAGGATGTCGTCGGGCAGGCCGCGGGTCTCCGGCCCGAACAGAAAGCTGTCACCCTGCCGGTAACGGATCGCGGTATAGTTTGTGTGCCCCCGCGTAGACAGGGCAAAGACGCGGCCGTTGCCATTCACAGCATAAAAATCATCCAGGTTCTGATGCTGTTCGACACGGGCAAGTTCGCGGTAATCCATGCCGGCACGGACCAGGTTTCTATCGTCGAGCATAAAGCCCAGCGGATGGATCAGGTGCAATCTCGCGCCAGCATTGGCGCAAAGTCGTATAATATTGCCCGTGTTGGGAGGAATCTCCGGTTGATAAAGAACGATATTAAACATGTCTCATGACTGATGAAGTAAAAAATTCACTCGCGGTCGATTTCTGCGGCATGCAGTTTAATACCCCTTTGGTGTTGTTGTCTGGATGTGTGGGATTTGGCGAGGAATATACACGCATAGAGGGGTTTTCCAATACCGAGGCCGGCGCAATTTGCCTGAAGGGCACGACGCTTGAGCAACGGTTGGGTAATCCCCCGCACCGGATCACAGAGACCTACATGGGTATGCTGAACGCCATCGGCCTGCAAAACCCCGGCGCCAGGACCGTGGTGGATCAATACCTGCCCGGTCTCGATTTTTCAGAGACACGCTTTATCGCCAATATCTCCGGGTCAACCGTGGAGGAGTACCGGGAAGTTGCCCGCATTTTTGACGACTCGCCAATCGACGGCATGGAGATCAACATCTCCTGTCCGAATGTCAAGGAAGGTGGTGTGGCCTTTGGTAATGACCCGGATATGTCGGCACGCGTGGTCGAGGCCTGCCGCGACGTGACCGGCAAACCCCTGATCACCAAGCTGTCGCCGAACCAGACGGATATTGCCGAAAATGCCCGGCGCTGTATCGAGGCCGGTACCGACGGGCTGGCGGTGATCAACACCCTAATGGGTATGGCGATCGATATCGATACGCGGCAACCGGTGATCGGCAACAATCAGGGTGGCTTGTCCGGGCCGGCCATCAAGCCGATTGCCCTGCTGAAGGTGCACCAGGTCTACCAGGTGGCCAGGCAGCATAATGTTCCCATCATTGGTCAGGGCGGCATCACCACGGTGGAGGATGCAATTGAATTCATTATTGCCGGCTCCAGCGCCGTCGGTATCGGCACGGCCCTGTTCTATACACCGCTGTTATTGCGTGAGATCAACCAGGGCATCGCTGCGTATCTGGAAAAACACGGATTCGCGCAAATCAGGGACCTGGTGGGAACATTGCAACTGCATGGTGACGGCAATAGTGAATGCAGCGGCTGATCCGGTAAGGGATCAGTGCTTTCTTACGACGATCATCGCCTCGTTTCTCAGGCCAAGGTTCAGATCGCCGGCATCAGCGCTGTCCTGGTAAAACAGCAGTTCGTAAGCCGCGAAAATCTCCAGCAGTTCATTTTTCCTGAGCAGATAATCCGGATTTACCGGACCGCTGTCATTGACCTTCAGGCGGGTAAAGGTCTGGTAGAACAACACACCACCTGCTGCCAGAGCCGGTCCGAGTCGCGGTATCAGCGAACGGTCAAGAAAATGGCTGACCACAATGACGTCAAAGCGGTTTTCTTCGGGTGGATTTGCGCAGATATCCCTGACTTCAGTGGTCATTGACAGGCCCTCGGCGCGGGCATAGTCCTCCAGGCGGCGGATGGCCTCGCCGGAGATATCCCAGGCAAAGGTCTCCAGGCCGTGCCGGCTCAGAAAAACCGCATTGCGTCCGAGCCCACAGGCAAGGTCCAGTGCTGTCCCACGGTGCGGCAACAGATGCGATTGCATCTGCAATACCATTGCCGGCGGATAAAAGCCGTGCTGGTCCGTGGCATAGACACGATCCCATTTCGCCTGATCCCGGCTGTTCATTTACTTGCGCCAGAAGGTGGGGCTGAACAGTACCAGCAGGGTGAAGATCTCCAGTCGCCCGAGCAGCATGGCCGTGCACAGGATCCACTTGGCCGTGTCATTTATCTCGCCGTAATGGGCGCTGACCTCGCCCAACCCCGGACCGAGATTGTTCATGCAGGCGGCAATGGCGGAGAAAGCGGTGATCTTGTCCATGCCGGTGGCGAGGATCGAAAGCATGAGGACGGTGAAAACGGCGACATAGGCGGCGAAGAACCCCCAGACTGCATTAATCACCCGTTCCTGCACCGGCTTGCGGTCGAGTTTGATCGGGATAATGGCATTCGGATGTACCAGCCGGTTGATCTCGCGAATGCCCTGTTTGAACAGCAAGAGTATGCGGATCACCTTGATCCCGCCCCCGGTGGAGCCGGCACAGGCGCCAATGAAGCTGGCATACAGCAACAGCATCGGCAGAAAGCTCGGCCATACCTGGTAATAGGTCGTGGTAAATCCGGTTGTCGTCGCGATTGATACCGACTGAAACAGGCTGTGGGTCAGGGCAGTCAGGTCGTTATTGTAAAAATCGCTCCTGACAAGATAAATGGAGCAGAGCAGGAAGATGAACAACAGGATATAGAAATATGTCCGCAGTTCTGAATCGTAGCGGTAGGGTTTCAGGCTGTTATGGCGCCAGGCGTGAAAATGCAGGGCAAAATTGATCCCGGAAATCAGCATGAAGAACACGGCTATCAATTCAATTTTGGTGTTGTGAAAGTAGCCGATACTGCTGTCGTGCGTTGAAAAGCCGCCAATGGAAACGGTTGAGAAACTGTGGGCCACCGCATCGAACAGGCTCATGCCGGCCCACCAGTACAACAGGGCACAGGCCACGGTCAGGGTCAGGTAGATATACCACAGCGCCTTCGCCGTTTCCGTTATTCGCGGGGTCAGTTTCGAATCCTTGAGGGGACCCGGGGTTTCAGCACGGTACAGCTGCATACCACCGATACCCAGCATGGGCAGGATGGCCACGGCCAGCACGATAATGCCCATGCCGCCCAGCCACTGCAGCTCCTGCCGGTAAAACAGGATCGATGGAGGCAAATCGTCGATGCCGACAATTACGGTTGCCCCGGTCGTCGTCAGTCCGGAAACCGACTCAAACACCGCGTCTGTAAGTGACAGGTGCGGAGTGTCCGAAATCATTAACGGTATGGAACCGGTCAGGCCCAGCACCACCCAGAACATCACGACAACGATGAAACCATCGCGGGTCCTGAGGTCCTTGCGGACCTTGTGGACCGGCAACCAGAGAATAAGGCCGATGGCCAGGATCAGCAGGAAGGCATAGAAAAAGGATTCATAGGCGGCATCGTTATACCAGAAACCGATCAGGGCCGGCGGCAACATGGTCACGCTGAAGGTGGCAAGCAGGATCCCGAGGATCCGCTGAATAACGGCCAGTTGCATCAGCCTGGGGGCGCCGTGGCGGGCCTGTTGCCTTGTACAGTGATTGCCATGTTACAGGAATGTAATTCCCACCTGGAAGAGTTGTTCGACATCATTGACGTGTTTCTTGTTGGCGACCAGCAGGATCACGTGGTCTTCCGCCTCTATCATCGTGTCATGATGGGCAATAATAACCTGCTCATTCCGGACAATGGCGCCGATGCTGGTATCTGGCGGCAGCTTGATGTCCTGTATGTATTTACCGACCACCTTGGAGGTATTTTCATCGCCGTGTGCGACGGCCTCGATGGCCTCTGCCGCACCACGGCGCAGGGAATGGACGACGACGACATCGCCTTTTCTGATATGCGCGAGCAGGCTGCCGATGGTGGTTTGCTGCGGGGATATTGCGATGTCTATAACGTTGCTTTGCACCAGGTCGACATAGGCCGCGCGGTTGATCAATGACAGGACTTTGCGGGCACCGAGACGTTTCGCCAGCATGGAGGAAATGATATTCGCCTCGTCGGCGTTGGTAACGGCGCAGAAGACATCGGTGTCCTCGATATTTTCATCCAGCAGCAGGTCTTCGTCGGCCGCATCACCCAGCAGCACTACCGTATTGTCCAGTTGTTCCGATACATAACTGGCGCGTTCCGGGTTATGTTCGATTAACTTGACCATGTAGCGGTCTTCCAGCACCTGGGCCAGGCGTACGCCGATATTGCCGCCGCCTGCCAGCATGACCCGGTTGACGCTCTTGACCACAGTCCGGATCTTTCTCAGCAGGCTGGTGATGTGCTTGGGCGCGCCCAGGATAAATATCTCGTCATCTTCCTCGATAATGGTATTGCCTTTCGGTATCAAGCCGCGGCCCTCGCGGAAAATAGCGACAATGCGGAACTCGACGTTCGGCATCTGTTTCTGCAAATACTTGATGGCGATGCCGGACAGCGGTCCGTCTTTTATGGCCTTGACGGCAACCATGAGTGCCTTGCCACCGGCGAAGTCGAGCACCTGCAGGACCCCGGGATAGGACAGCAGTCTTTGTATGTATTCCGTTACCACCTGTTCAGGGCTAATCAGGACGTCAATCGGCAAGGCCTCCTGCGCGAACAGCGGAGTATTGCGCAGGTATTCAATGTTCCTGACACGGGCAATCTTGGTCGGTGTATGAAACAGGGTGTAGGCCACCTGGCAGGCAATCATGTTCACCTCATCACTGTTGGTGACGGCGATGATCATGTCGGCGTCCCTGGCACCGGCCATGCCGAGTACCGAGGGATAGGACGCGACGCCGCAGATTGTTCTCAGGTCGTAATGTTCGCTCAGGTATTGCAGGCAGGCGGGATTGGTGTCTATGACGGTGATGTCATTGGCTTCACTGACAAGGTTGATGGCGACGGACTTTCCGACCTGGCCCGCACCGAGGATGATGATTTTCATTTGCCAACCAGTATAACCCAGAAATATTTCGTACCGGTATTCATACGGTTCTTGTCAGGTCTTGATATCGATACCGAGTGATTTCAGTTTGCGATACAGATGGGTCCGCTCCATCCCGGCGGCGATCGCCACCTTGCTGACACTGCCGTTGTTTTCCTGCAGGTGATGCTCAAAATAGGCCTTCTCGAACTGCTCTCGTGCATCCCGGATCGGCATGTCAAAGCCGGGATAATGGATATCAGCGTCCGGTTTGCCGGGTTGTCCCAGGTGCCTCTCCACTTCATCGACATCAACGATTTCGTCACTACTCAGGATCAGGAGCCGTTGCACCAGGTTCTTCAGCTCGCGGACGTTGCCCGGCC
>JBFGPT010000084.1:0-6289 GCA_041564575.1 Gammaproteobacteria bacterium
CCGGTTTCAATCCTGTTACTGGTCACTGGACTGGCCGGACTTCGCCTGATCCGGGGCTAATAAGCCATATAACAAGTCAACCCAGGCGACGCCAAAAAGCGGCGCGCATGGTTTCAATCGTTATTGTCCGCTACTGTCTGGATTAAGACCTCCTTATTTCTGACTTTTGATCCTAGAGAATCTTCGTCGCCCCGTCCGCCAGCCGCGAGCGTTCCCCGCGCCGCAAAGTGATATGCCCGCTGTGTGGCCAGTCCTTGAAGCGATCGACGACATAGGTCAGCCCCGAAGTCGTCTCGGTTAAATAAGGCGTGTCGATCTGGTTGACGTTGCCGAGGCAGATGACCTTGCTGCCCGGGCCGGCGCGGGTGATCAGGGTTTTCATCTGTTTCGAGGTCAGGTTCTGGGCCTCGTCAATGATAATGTAGCGGTTCAAAAAGGTGCGTCCGCGCATGAAGTTGAGTGACCGCAGCTTGATGCGCTTGTTGAGCAGGTCCGCCGTGGCCGCGCGGCCCCAGTCGCTTTCATCCTCCGAATTGGTCAGCACCTCCAGGTTGTCCAGCAGGGCGCCCATCCACGGCGCCATTTTTTCTTCCTCGGTGCCGGGCAGGAAACCGATGTCCTCGCCGACCGGGACGGTGACGCGCGTGATGATGATTTCGCGGTAACGCTTGGTCTCCATGGTTTGCACCAGCCCGGCGGCCAGCGCCAGCAGGGTCTTGCCGGTACCGGCGGCGCCGAGCAGGGTAATCAGGTCCACCTCCGGGTCCATCAACAGGTTGAGGGCGAAATTCTGTTCCCGGTTGCGGGCGTTGACCCCCCACACGGCATTGCCGTTACGGTAGTCCTGCGCCACGCGCAGGGTCGTACCCTCATCATCGATCTTCTCCACCAGCGCCTCGAAACCGTTGCTGGCGTACAGGCACTGGTAGGGATAACTTTCTTCCAGCGGCAGGTGATCCAGTTGGTAGTAGGACTTGCGTTCCGCTTGCCAGGATTTCAGTTCATCGCTTTGCCGGTTCCAGAAATCGTCGCTCAACTCGGTGATGCCGGTATACAACAGGTCGACGTCATCCAGCACCTTGTCGTTGTAATAATCCTCGGTGTTGACGCCGAGCACATGCGCCTTGATACGCAGATTGATGTCCTTGGAGACCAGGATGATTTTCCGCTCCGGCATGGTCTCCTGCAGTGACAGGGTCATGGATAGAATCGAGTTGTCGTTGTTCTTGCCGGGCAGGTGTGCGGGCAACTCGATATCCATGGTCTGGGTTTGCAGGAAAAGCCGCCCGGTCGGGGCGACGCTGCCATTGGTGTTTTTCAGTGATGCGAGTTGCAATCCCTTGACGATGGCGGCCTTGTCGGCGCCCTCGACCAGTTCATCGAGAAAGCGGCTGACCTGGCGCACGTTTCTCGCCACTTCCGAGGTGCCTTTCTTGGCGGCGTCCAGCTCTTCGAGTACCACCATGGGGATGAACAGGTCATGTTCGTGAAAGCGGAAGATGGCGCCCGGGTCATGCATGAGCACGTTCGTGTCCAGCACGAACAGGTGACGGTCTTTATTGGTCATTACAAATCGGTTCTGGTTTCGGAAAGGATATAACGGGAATTGTTTCTATACGCAAGGTCGATCATTTCTACGGTCTTGTCACGGCGGGATGTGGACGCGAATCTCTGCCGGGTTATTTAACCGGCTCCATGATGGCGTCCAGGTTCAGGCGATCGCAAAAGTCCATGAAGTCATTGCGCAAGGTGGCGATGGAGGTGTCCTGTGGAATATTGATGGTCATGTGTAATGAAAACATGGTCGTATCGGAAAATGCTGCCTTGTAGGTATTGGTATACAGGTCCTGGATCAAAACATCATTATCGGTGATAAACCGGGCGATCTCGTGCACCATGCCGCTTTGATCCGAGGCCACCACGTCGATGGCGTAGGGCATGTAGCCCTTGCCGGGACCGCCGACGCGCGTGCGCCGGGTGGCTATCTTCAGGCCCAGGTCCTTTTCGAGCTTGGGCGCATGGTCCTCGATCTTGGCAATCGCGTCCCACGGACCCGAGACCATCGCAACCATGGTAAACTCCTCGCCGAGCAGGGCCATGCGGCTGTCGACGATATTACAGCCGCATTGCCTGATCTCCTCGCACAGGCGCGGGGTCAGCTGCGGGGAGTTCTCCCCCAGGGCGGTCAGGACCAGGTAATTTTTCATACCGGCGGGTGCAATCTGCCGGATCCGGCCAGGCCCGGGTCATGCGGAAATAATGATAAGTAAATCAAACTGTTGGTTGCCCCGGGTAAGCTTGTCATCGCGATTGCAGATAAGTACCATACCTTACCCTGCAAATTGTGCCAAGCCACGCGGCCCGCATATTTGGCTGGCATCAAGGGAAGCGATTTATCATGATAGCGGCGCTCCGGAATGCGGAGGCGAACCACAATCCTGTAAGAATTTTTATCTTAATACACGATAATGACAATACAACTTCGCGGCAGCATGGTGGCCATTGCAACACCCATGCAACAAGGTGTCGCAGCGGATACGCCCCTGGACAACGAGGCGCTGGCCGAACTCATCGAGTTTCATATCCAGAATGACACGGATGCCATCGTCGCGGTCGGCACGACCGGCGAATCGGCGACGCTGGACACCCAGGAACATTGCGATGTTATTCGCCGGACTGTCGAACTGGTGAACGGCCGTATTCCGGTCATTGCCGGGACCGGCGCCAATTCCACCTCCGAGGCCATCCACCTGACCCAGGCCGCGCGCGGCGCCGGTGCCGATGCCTGCCTGCTGGTCACACCCTATTACAACAAGCCGACGCAGGAGGGTCTGTACCAGCATTACAAGGCGGTCGCCGAGGCGGTCAACATCCCGCAAATCCTGTATAACGTGCCTGGACGGACGGCTTGCGACATGCTGCCCGAGACCGTGATCCGCCTGTCCGCCGTCGATAATATTATTGGGGTCAAGGAGGCTACGGCTGACCTTGACCGGGTCGAGACCATCCGCGCCGGGTGTGGCGATGACTTCCTGCTGCTGAGTGGTGACGATGCCACCACCTGCGATTTTATCCTGCGTAGCGGCGATGGCGTCATCTCGGTGACGGCGAACGTCGCACCGAAGGGCATGCATGATATGTGCGTGGCTGCGGCGGCCGGGGATGCCGGGAAGGCGCGGCAGATCGATCAGGGCCTGGCCGGTCTGCACGAGAAGCTGTTCGTCGAGGCGAACCCCATCCCGGTCAAATGGGCCCTGTACAAGATGGGCCTGATCCAGGCGGGTATCCGCCTGCCACTGACCTGGTTATCCGATCAATTTCACGAAGAGGTTTTGACAGCCATGCGCCAGGCGGGCTGTATCAAGTAATGAAAATATGAACATGAAAACTGTAAATCTGCTTATACCCGTCCTGCTGGCTTCGCTGTTGCTGGAGGGCTGCGGCAAGATGCCGAAACTGGACGATGTCCTGCCGGACAGTCGCGATACCTACAGGCGCAGCCGCGCGCTGCCGGACCTGGAAGTCCCGCCGGACCTGACCCTGGAAGAGGGCGAGGAGATGGAAATACCCGGCGAGGAACCAGCAACGTTGACGGAATTCCAGCGCATGAAACGGCGCCAGAGCGGTATCAGTCCCGCCTTGCAGACCCTGGAAGACCAGTTCCCCGGTGAGCATGCCCTGGCGGTCCGGGGATCGGCGGACGAGATTTGGCCGCGGCTGGAACAGTATTTTACGGACAAGGGTTTCGTGCCTGAACTTTCCGATTATGAACTGGGCGTGCTGGAAACCGGCTGGAAGCAGGATGACAAGCAACGTATCAAGTACAAGATATTTGCCGAGCCCGACGACACCGGCCTGAACACGGTGCTGTTGATCTCCAGTGAAAGCCAGGAAAACGTCGGACTCGATGCCGAGAACGCGGAATGGTTGACCCAGGAGCGCAATACCCGGCAGGAGAAGAAAATGGTCTCGGCCCTGCGCAAGACGTTTTACGGTGACAGCGCACCGATCGCCGCGGACGATGGTGGAGATGCCGATCTGGAGAAGGCCGCGAGCGAATCGGTGATGACGCGCGAGAAGGCCGAGATCGTCAATGCCGGCGACAACAAGCTGTTTTTAACCATTCCCGAGGAATTTACCCGGGCCTGGCGCCGCGCCGAGGCGTTGATCCTGGAAAGCGGCCTGTTCATCGAAGACCGGGACCAGGAGAAGGGCCTGTATTACGTTTTGTTCACCGGCGCTGCCGGAGGTGAATCGGAAAAAGGGTTTTTCTCCCGCCTGAAATTCTGGGGTGATGATAAGCCGGAGGGCACGCCTTACCAGATCAGTCTCACCGGTGTTGGCAAGAAGACAGAACTGGTGGTGCTGAACAAGGAGGGTGGCTGGGAAACCGGCTCTGATGCCAATGAAATCCTGTCCATGCTGCAGACACGCTACAACGGCGGCTGACGGTTTATTTTTTTTTCCGGTGGTTGATCATGCGGCGGCGTTTCGCCTGTTGCCGTTCGGTCAGGGAATTCTTGCGGCCGGCATAGGGATTCTCACCCTGGCGGTATTCGACCAGCACCGGGATCCCCCGCAGTTGCAGTGCGTCCTGGAAATAATTACATAAATAACGGTGGTAACTGGCCGGGACCTCGCGCACCTGGTTGCCGTGCACGATGATACGCAGCGGGTTATGACCGCCGATATGCGCATACCTTAACTTTATCCTGCGGCCACGCACCAGCGGCGGCGGATGTTCCGACACCGCCCGGGCCAGTAATTCCGTAATCTCTCCCGAACTGCGCCGGGTTTGCAATTGCCGGCTGATGGCACGCGCGGATTTCATCAGCATACCGACGCCGCTGCCGTGCAGGGCGGATATGAAATGGATCACCGGTTTTTGTAAAAACCGCAGCTTGCGATCCAGTTGCGCGCGGATCAGGTTCTTCTGCGTGGCCTCGATGCCGTCCCATTTATTCACGGCGATGAGGATGGGTTTGCCCTGTTCACGGGCCAGGCCGATCAGGTGCAGGTCCTGCTCGGTCACGGCCTCGCTGGCATCGAGCACCACCACCACCAGGTGGGCGGCATCCACCGCCCGCAGGGATTTAATGACACTGAATTTCTCGACATGATCGGTGATCTTTGAACGCCGGCGCACGCCCGCGGTATCGATGAGGATGTATTGTTCACCATCGCGGACGAACGGGATGGCAATGCTGTCGCGGGTCGTACCGGGCAGGTCGGCGGTCAGTTGCCGGTCTTCGCCGAGGATGCGGTTGATCAGGGTGGACTTGCCGACATTGGGACGGCCGACGATGCTGATCTTCAGGCCGTCTTCAACCGAATCGGTTTCACTGTCGGGGTCATGCGGCAGTTGCGCCGTGATCGCCTCCAGCAGCCTGCGCAGTCCGTCGCCGCGTTCCGCCGAAATGGCATAGGGCTGACCAACACCCAGGCAGTAGAACTCGGCGCTGACCATATCGGGATCGCGCCCCTCGGCCTTGTTGACCGCCAGGTACAACTGCGAGGTGATTGGCCGCAGTTGCCGCGCCAGTTCCTCGTCGGCCGCGGTCAGCCCGTCACGGCCATCGACCAGCCAGATCACGGCGTCGGCCGCGGCCGCGGCTTGCAGGGCCTGCGCCTCGACCCGTTTTTGCAGGCTGTCGTCATCCGGTTCCGCATCGCCGATACCCCCGGTATCGACCAGGATACATGTCGTGTCATTGCATCGCGCCAGGCCGTACTGACGGTCGCGGGTAATGCCGGGCCGATCGGCCACCAGGGCATCGCGGCTGGCGGTTAAACGGTTGAACAGGGACGATTTGCCAACATTGGGTCGGCCAACTATGGCAATCACCGCGGTCATGACGAGTCCCGTGCGTGCCTACTGGTAGGTGAAGGCACCCAGTCGGCCGTTACTGCTGTAGGCGTAAAGAATATCCTGCCTGACCACGGGCGGGGCGATGATACGTTCCTTCGTGAACTGGTGGCGGGCGATGAATTCCCCGGTTGAACTGTCCATCCAGTGCAGGTAACCCTCGAGATCACCGACCACCACGTAATCCCCGATGCTGACCGGCGCCGTCGCGGCCCGGGCCCTGAGGGCCTCCTGTTTCCAGACGGAACTGCCGGAAGAGCGATCCAGCGCCCAGACGTTGCTTTCGTCATCGGTGACATAAACATGGTGGCGGTCGACGGCCAGGCCGGCGTATGAGGAGATATCCCGGGTCCAGTGTATGCGGCCGGTCTCCAGTTCGACGGCGGCGATATTGCCCTGGAAGGTGGCCACGTAGATCACCCC
>JBFGPT010000085.1:0-6283 GCA_041564575.1 Gammaproteobacteria bacterium
CGCCGGCGGCTGGTGCTGGTCCTCGCATCTGCTCGATTGCACGGTGATTGCCGCGAATGGTAACGGCATGCAGCGCGATGGCTGGTACAGCAAGGTCAGGGATCACCATGAACTCGACAGCGCCGAGGCCGTCGGCCGCGAAGCGGCGCGGCGTACGCTCGATCGCCTGGGTTCGGCCCCGATCAAGACGCGCCAGTGTCCGGTGATCTACGAGGCGCCGGTCGCCTCCAGCCTGTTTTCGCCGTTCCTGACGGCCATTTCCGGCAGCGCCCTGTACCGCAATGCGAGTTTCCTCAAGGATTCGCTCGGGCAGCAGATCTTTCCCGGGCATATCCAGATCAACGAACAACCGCACCTGAAAAAGGCGCTCGGCAGCGCACCATTCGATAACGATGGACTGCCGACACGCAACCGCGACATCATTCTCGACGGCGTCTTGCAGACCTATATCCTCAGCGCCTATTCCGCGCGCAAGCTCGGCATGCAACCGACCGGTAACGCCGGAGGGGTGCACAACCTGATCATCGAACCCGGCAATGGTGATTTGGCCGCACTGCTCCGCGAGATGGACACCGGCCTGCTGATCACCGACATGATCGGTTTCGGCGTCAACCAGGTGACCGGCGACTACTCGCGCGGCGCCAGCGGCTTCTGGGTGGAAGGCGGCGAACTGCAGTTCCCGGTCGAGGAGGTTACCGTGGCCGGCAACCTGAAAGACATCTACCAGAAGATCCTGAAAACCGGCAGCGATGTCGATCCGCGCGGCAATATCCGTACCGGCTCGGTGCTGATCGAGTCCATGACCGTGGCCGGAAACTGAGCCCGAGACACCCGCACGGGCGGAAATTCCGGTCTGCCTGGCATGAACTGCGAGACACAGGTACGATTCTTGTATCAAATACCTTAACCGTAGCACTGTAACCGGGATAAACTTTTTGTTATGACCCAGACCACCGAAGCCCACGTTCCGGAGCAACCGGGCCAGGCCGTTCACGCGGTCATCGAACAGGCCAACCGTGTCATCCTCGGCAAGGAGCACGCCATTCGCCTGGCCCTGACCTGCCTGATTGCCCGCGGTCATTTGCTGATCGAGGACCTGCCCGGCGTCGGCAAGACCACGCTGGCGCATCTGCTGGCGCGTATACTGGGCCTGAGCTTCCAGCGCATCCAGTTCACCAGCGACCTGTTACCGGCGGATATCCTCGGCGTCTCCATCTACAACCGCGAAGACGCGTCATTCAACTTTCACCCCGGCCCGATCTTTTCCCAGTTGATCCTCGCCGATGAGATCAACCGGGCCACGCCGCGCACGCAAAGTGCCCTGCTGGAGGCCATGGAAGAACACCAGGTCACCATCGAGGGCGAAACCCGCGGGCTGCCAAAACCGTTTTTCGTCATCGCCACCCAGAATCCCAGCCACCAGGTCGGCACCTATCCCTTGCCGGAATCGCAACTGGATCGTTTCCTGATGCGTATAGAACTCGGTTACCCGGACAAGGCGGCGGAGCGGGAACTGTTCCTCGGCGCCGATCGGCGCGACATGATCAGCGCCATGGACGCGGTGCTGACACCCTTGCAACTGCTGGCGCTGCAAAAGCAGGCCGAGCACATACACGTCTCGGAGGCCCTGCTGTCCTATCTCGAGGACCTGATTGCCTTCAGCCGCGATTCCGGCCTGTTCGTGCACGGCCTGTCACCGCGCGCGGGCCTGGCCCTGATTCAATCGTCCCGTGCCTGGGCCCTGTTACAGGAGCAGGAAGAGGTGTTGCCCGAGGATCTGCAGGCTATCCTGCCGAGCGTGGTCGGGCACCGTCTCTACACCGCCGAGGACAACCGGCCGACGGCAAACGAAACGGCGCGGCGGCTCATCGAAAACGTCCCCATCCCCTGAATCAATTCAAACATGGCTGCCTCGATCGTTCTGGAACGGCCTTTCCTCAGGAACCGGTCGCAGACGGCCAGTGCCACGCTCAGGCGCCAGAAACTGTACGTGCTGCCGACCCGCTACGGACTGCTATTCGCCGTGATGATCCTGGTCATGCTGATCGGCGGCATCAATTACAACAACAGCATGGCCTATGTGCTGACTTTCATCCTCAGCAGTGTCCTGCTGGTCGGGATCCTGCATACTCACCGTAACCTGTCCGGATTGATCCTGACCGCACGCCGGCCCGAGGCCGTGTTTGCCGGACAAACCGCGCAGTTTCCGATCCTCGTTGATAATCGCGGATTTCACCTGCGCTGCTCGATACAGTTGCAGCACGCGCAGGATGATCAACCCTGGTTTGCGACGTCGGATCCGGATCAGATCGTCGATATCCCTGCCGACAGCCTGCACGGCATCAAGCTCCGGCGTCAGCTGCCGCAACGGGGACAGGCCGACTATGGCCGCCTGCGCATTTCCACGACCTTCCCGCTCGGCCTGTTCCGGGTCTGGACCATGTATACCCCGGACCAGGCTTGCCTGGTCTATCCACGGCCGCAGGGGCATCTGCCTTTGCCGGAATCCACCGGCGACGAACAACTGAACCGGAGTGGACAGCACAAGGGCACGGATGATTTCTTCGGCTTCCGCAATTACCGGCCGGGCGATCCGGCGCACAGCATCGCCTGGAAACACTATGCGCGTGAGCGCGGCCTGCTGGTCATGCGCTTCACGGGCCTTGGCAGCCGCCGGCTAGTGCTCAATCTCGAACAGGCAGGCCAGCCGGCCGCGCTGGAGCAGGCCCTCTCGCAACTGTGTCAATGGATCATCCAGGCCGAACAGCAGGGGCTGGTCTACGGTCTGCAACTCGGCACGCTGCACCTGCCGCCGGACAATGGCGAACACCACCAGCACCAGTGCCTGGAGGCGCTGGCATGTTACGACGGGCCGTCGGCATGAAATCTGCGCCTGAGTTGCGCCTGCAACATCTACTGTGGCTGGGCCTGGGCATCAGCCTGTCCATGGCGCCGCATGTCAGCCGCATCCCGCTATGGGTGGTCATCATGTATGTGACACTGCTGTCCTGGCGGTTGTCCGGCCCGCTCCTCGGCTGGCCGCTACCGAATCGATCGTGGCGCCTACTGGTACTGGCCCAGTACGTGCTGGCCGTGATCGGTTTTCTGGCCATCCTGAAAAACTACGGCAACCTGACTGGCCGTGACCCGGGCGTGGCGCTGCTGGTGTTGCTGTCCGGATTCAAATTCATGGAAACCCGCACCGAGCGCGACTATTACTTTGGCCTGTGCCTGGGTTATATCCTGGTGGTGACCAATTTCTTTTACACCCAGACCATCCCCACGGCCCTCTATATGCTGCTGGTCGTTCTGGTGCTGACCAGTTGTTTTATCGCCCTGAATGACAGAAACCAGGCCCTGTCGGTAACACAGCGCTTGCGCAGCGCCGGCTTGCTCCTGGCGCAGGCCTGCCCGCTGGTGCTGGTGATGTTCATCCTGTTCCCGCGCGTACCGGGCCCGCTGTGGGGTATGCCGAAAGATGCCCACAGCGGTATCACGGGTATCGATGATTCCATGGCCCCGGGCAGTATCAGCGAGCTGTTGCGTTCCGATGCGCTGGCGTTTCGCGTCAAGTTCACGGACGCGCCACCGCAAAAATCCAGGATGTACTGGCGCGGACCGGTGCTCACCTTTAATGACGGCCAGCGCTGGAGCCGCAACAAGGCGATCCTGTTCGGGCCACAGAACACCCTGACCAACCTCGGCGCCGCGGTGGAATATTCCGTGATACTTGAACCGACCAACCAGGCCTGGTTGTTCGCACTGGACATGCCTTACCACCGCAGCATCGGCAAGCTGACCAACGATTACCAGGTCATTACCAGCAAACGCATCCGTGAGCGGATCCGCTACGACATGGCCTCCTATCCCGACTACCGGCTGGATGACGAGATCGAATTAGCCCGGGACGCGGCCCTGCAACTGCCGCCGGGTTTCCATCCGCGCGCGGTGCAACTGGCCGCGGACTGGCGGCAGCAGGGCCTCAGCGACGAGGAGATTGTCGAAACGGCCATGCGCCGGTTTCGCGAAGAGGAATTTTATTACACCCTGAAACCGCCGCTGCTGGAGGGCGACAACGTCGATCAATTCCTGTTTGAAACGCGCCAGGGCTTTTGCGAGCACTATGCCTCGGCCTTCGTCGTGCTGATGCGCGCGGCCGGCATCCCCGCCCGCGTCGTGACCGGTTACCTCGGCGCCACCTACAACCCGATTGGCGATTATTACAACGTCTATCAACGCGATGCCCACGCCTGGGCCGAGGTCTGGATCGAGGGCAAGGGCTGGCAACGCGAGGATCCGACCTCGGCGGTTTCGCCGTTACGGGTGCTGGAAGGTATCGAGGATGCCCTGCCGGAACTGGCCGGTTCCTTCACCTTCGATTACGGCAAGAATTCCCTGGCCTACCAGGTCATGCGGCAGTTCGTCGACTCCTGGGACAACCTGAACTACCGCTGGAGCCAGTGGGTGCTCGGCTACGGGCCGAAACGCCAACGCGAATTCATGCAGATGCTGGGCTTTGGCGATATCGACTGGCGCGGGCTGACCTTCGGCCTGGTCGCCTCGATCTTCTTGATCCTGAGCGGCATCAGCCTGTGGATCTACCTGCGGCGACTGGATCGGGGCGAACCGGCCCGACGCCTGTACGATCAATTCTGCAAGCGGCTGGCGCGACTGGGTGTCAGCCGGCGGGCCAGCGAGGGGCCTCGCGATTATGCCACGCGGGCCGCACGCCGCTATCCGTCCCTGCGCCAGAGCATCGAACAGATCACCGGCCTCTATATTGCTGTACGCTACCGCTCACACCCGGAACATTTATTGCAACTGAAACACGCTATCCGCAACTTCAGACCGTCACGGAAATTGAGAACCCCGGCGTAACACCACAGGCATGGCAACCAAAATGGACAACAAGCTGCGCGAGGAAATCCGCCGGCAGGAAATCTTCAAGGGCGTCAGTATCGATGACATCGAATCGATACTGACCGCCTGCGATATTATCGAGATCGTCCGGGAGCAAACCCTGATAGAGGCCGGGCAGGGGAACCACGATCTTTATCTTATCCTGGAGGGCAGCCTGCGTGTGCACCTGGCGACGGATCTGAACACCCCGGTCGTGACCCTTGGCGCGGGGCAAAGTGTGGGGGAAGTTTCGATCATCGACCATCAACCCGCGTCGGCGCACGTCATCGCCGATTCCGACACGCGCCTGTTGCGCATCAGCGAAGACCGGCTCTGGCGCCTGGTCGAATCCTCCCACGCGATCGCCAACAATATGCTCGTCATCCTGTCGCAACGACTGCGTTACGGCAATACCGTGATCAACAAGATCAAGGAACTGTTGCGCGAGTATGAATACAACGCCACGATCGACCCGCTGACCAGTCTGTATAACCGTCGCTGGCTGGACACCATGCTGAACCGGGTCATGCACCGTTGCAAAACCAACGGACAACCACTCAGTGTCATCATGGTCGATATCGATTTCTTCAAACGCTTTAACGATGAAAACGGTCATCTCGCCGGCGATGCCGCCCTGCGCGCGGTGGCCAGGACCGTGCTGCAAAGCCTGCGCCCGGAGGACATGGTGACGCGTTATGGTGGCGAGGAATTGCTGGCCCTGTTGCCCGGCCTCGATCTGGAGGCCACCCGCAACGTCGCAGAACGCCTGCGCGCCGCGGTCGAAGAGATGGAGATCGTGGGCGATCAGGGCGTCCTGCCCTCGTTGACCATCTCCGCCGGCATCGTCAGCATGCAGGAAGACGAGGAATCACGTGGACTGATCGCGCGCGTCGATGCCGCCCTGTATCGCGCCAAGGACGCGGGCCGCAACTGTGTCTGCGACTAGATCAGGTGTGTCGCCAGGCAGGCACGCAGCAGGATTTCCTCGTAAGCTTTATCAATTGATGCCCGGCGAGAACTGGGTGCGGTACAGATTGGCATAGACGCCCTCATGGGACAGCAATTCAGCGTGGCTGCCTGATTCGACCAGCCGGCCCTGCTGCAACACCAGTACGCGATCGGCGTGTTCGATGGTCGACAGGCGATGGGCAATGATGATGCAGGTGCGGCCCTTGCGCACGCGGTTCATGGCTTCCTGGATCTGTTGTTCAGAAACCGAGTCCAGCGCCGAGGTGGCCTCGTCGAAGATCAGGACCGGCGCATCTTTCAGCAGGGCGCGCGCAATCGACAGGCGTTGCATCTGGCCGCCGGATAACTGTTTGCCGTTCACCCCTAGCAGGGTCTCCAGGCCGTCATCGAGTTGCTCGATAAATTCCATGGCGCA
>JBFGPT010000086.1:0-6274 GCA_041564575.1 Gammaproteobacteria bacterium
CGGCCAGGACCTGGGCGTCGATGAACTCAAGCGCTTTCATCATGCCGTTATCTTCACCTGTGGCGCCGAGACCGATCGCCGCCTGGGCATCCCCGGCGAGGACCTGGCCGGCAGCCACACCGCGACCGAGTTCGTCGGCTGGTACAATGGCCACCCGGATTACCGGGATCGTGAATTCGACCTGTCCTGCGACACGGCGGTGATCATCGGTCAGGGCAACGTGGCCGCCGATGTCAGCCGTATCCTGTCCAAGACCGTCGATGAACTGCGGCACACCGATATTGCGGAACATGCGCTGGATGTCCTGGCCGGCAGCAGGATCCGGCACATCCACGTCATCGGCCGCCGCGGCCCGGCCCAGGCAAAATTTACTTCCAAGGAACTGCGCGAATTCGGCGAACTGGCGGACTGTGATCCGGTCATTGATCCGGCAGATCTGGAACTGAACCCGGCCAGCGCACAGGAGCTCGGGGACAAAACCAATGTCGGCAGTAAAAAAATCTATGATTTGTTCCGGGAATTTTCCGGGCGTCAGGACGGCACGGCTACCCGGAAGTGTTACTTCAGGTTTTTGCTCAGCCCCATCGAATTACTCGGGGCGGATCGTTTGCAACAGGTCCGTCTGGAAAAGAACCGCCTGGACGGCGAGGCCTTTCATCAATCCGCGCGCGGCACCGGGGAAACCCTGGAACTCGATACCGGTATATTGTTCCGTAGCATCGGCTATCGCGGCCTGTCGATAGCCGGCGTGCCGTTTGATGAACGCTCGGGCACGTTTCCGAATGTCGCCGGGCGTATCCTCGACAACGATAAGGTGGCGCCGCAGCTGTATACTGCCGGCTGGATAAAACGCGGTCCCAGCGGGATCATCGGCACCAACCGGGCCTGCAGCGTGGAAACCGTGGGCAGCCTGCTCGAGGATCTTGACCAGCTGGCGACGCTGGATATCGATTCGGCCCGGGAAAAGATCCATGCGCTGCTCAAGGATCGCGGCGTGCGCCGTATCAATTTCCAGGAGTGGCAGCGTATCGATGCGGCCGAGGTGGCGCGCGGCGAAACCCGGGACAAACCCAGAGAAAAGTTCACCCGCCGCGAGGAGATGCTCGGCGCCCTGTCCTGAGCCGGAACCCGGCAAATCCGGCCCTGATTTACCCCCTCCAGCGCACCATCACTGACCACATTGCTGTGGCTTGTCCCTGGGGCGACTCGCGTATATCATAGCCCCATAACAATAAATTCAGAACGAGAATACTGGCCTGACCATTACGACCGTACAGCCCCGGGCTGTAGACTGTAATTTTTTCCCTGGATAACTCCACAAACCGTTGGTTGACAATGCTGTGTAAAACTATCTGGAGGAATATTGAAAACACAAACTGATAAGCGACAGAAGGCCACTTACCGGGACGTGACCTGTCCGTTTTGCAGCCTCTTGTGCGATGACCTCGTTGTCGAAAACAGGGACGGTAAACTCAAGGTGATCAACAATGGATGCCAGGTCGCGGTCTCCGAATTTGAAAAAACACCCCCCGCCAGCAGTCCCCAGATCAAGGGCAGGAAGGCCAGTCTAGAATCCGCAATCGAGGAAGCCGCAAAACTACTGAAACGATCCCGGCAGCCCTTGTTGACCGGGCTCGGCACCGATGTCTCGGGCATGCGCGCAATCCTGCAACTGGCGGAAAAAACCGGGGCCATTGTCGACCATATGCATGGCGACGGGCTGAGCAAGAATGCCATGGTGCTGCAGGACCTCGGCTGGATCATGACCACCATGTCGGAAATCAGAAACCGTGCCGACCTGGTGATTTTTGCAGGCACCGACGCCGGTAATTATCCGGGCTTTTACTCCCGCGTGATCGACAACAGGAGCACACTGTTTAAAACCGATCTCAAAAACAGGGAATTGATCTATATCGGCGACAAGCCCGACAGCAAGCTTGCGCGCAGGCCCGGCGGCAGGAAACCCGCCGTTATCCATTGCAAGCCGGAACACATCGGCGAGATCATTTCCGTGGTGCACACCATGATTGTTGGCGATCGCATCGATGCCGACGTCATACACGGGGTAAAACTGCAGACACTGATCGATCTGGCGGAAAAGATGAAACAGGCGAAATACGGCGTCATCGTCTGGGCCCCCGGGGAACTGAACTTCCCCCACGCCGAACTGACCATCCAGAATTTCTGCGAGGTCATCAAGTACCTGACGCGCACGACCCGGTTCGCGGGCTTTTCGCTGGGTGGTAATGACGGTGGCACCACCGCTGTCAATGTCTGTGCCTGGCAAAGCGGATACCCGCTGCGTGTCAGTTTTGCCAAGGGCTTTCCGGAATACGATCCGCATATCTACACGACCGCGAACGTTTTGAAGAACCGCCGCGTGGATGCCATGCTCTGGTTGTCCGGCATCTCTCCGGGTGCCGTACCGCCAAAGGCGGACATACCCAGCGTCGTCCTGGCCTCGACTTCCGTAAAGATCGGATACCGTCCGGATGTATTCATTCCGATTGGCACACCGGGACTGGATCACAAGGGTCACCTGTTCCGCACCGACAGCGTGGTGGCATTACCCCTGAAGCAACTCCGGCAGACCGAAATACACTCAGCGTCCGAAGTACTGACGGGTATTCTCGAACACTTCTAGGAAACCATGGCAATGTATATCAAGCTCGCAGGCGGCACTGTTTACGACCCGGTTCATGGCATCAACGCCGAAAAACGCGATATCTATATCAAGGATGGCTGCATTACCCGCAAACCGGATCCCGGTGAAAAAATTCAAAAGACCTATGACCTCAAGGGCAAGGTCGTCATGGCCGGCGCCATTGACATTCACACGCATATCGGCGGCGGCAAGGTCAACATCGCGCGCATGATGCTGCCCGAGGATCACCAGAAAGACCCGGTGAAAAAGACCTCGATTACCCGTGCCGGTTGCGGCCATGCCGCGCCGTCAACCATGACCACCGGTTACCGGTACGCCGAGATGGGATACACCAGTTGTTTCGAGCCGGCCATGCAGCCGATCAATGCCCGCCAGGCGCATATGGAAATGGCCGACACCCCGATGGTGGACAAGGGCGCCTATGCCATGCTCGGCAGCGACGATTTCTTCCTGCGCATGCTGGCCTCGAAAAAGGGGCCGGAAGCCATCAGCGATTATGTGAGCTGGATCATCAACGCAACCCAGTCCATCGGCATCAAGGTGGTTAACCCGGGCGGCATCAGCGCCTTCAAATTCAACCAGCGGAAACTGGACCTGGATGACAATAACAGTTTCTACAACGTGTCACCCCGCCAGGTGCTGATATCGCTGGCCAGGGCCGTGCGCGAGCTCGGCGTACCCCACCCCCTGCATGTCCACGGCTGCAACCTGGGCGTGCCCGGTAACGTCCAGACAACGCTGGACACTATCCAGGGAGTCGAGGGCCTGCCGGTACATCTGACGCATATTCAGTTTCACAGCTACGGCACGGAGGGCGACTACAAGTTTTCATCCGGCGCCCCGGCGATTGCCGAAGCGGTCAATGCCAACCCGAATATTTCCATCGACGTCGGCCAGATCCTGTTCGGTCAAACCGTGACCGCCTCCGGCGACACCATGAAACAGTACGCAGGACACTGGCATGCGCACCCGAAAAAATGGGTCATCATGGATATCGAGTGCGATGCCGGTTGCGGGGTCGTGCCGTTCCGCTACCGGGACAAGAATTATGTTAACGCCCTGCAATGGGCCATCGGCCTGGAAATGTTTCTGCTGGTCGAGGATCCCTGGCGTATTTTCCTGACCACCGATCACCCGAACGGTGCGCCATTTACCAGCTATCCCCACCTGATCCGCCTGCTGATGGACAAGAGTTTCAGGAACGATATGCTTGCGACTATCAACAAGGACGCGGCGGCGGCGACCGTGCTGGGCAGCATTGATCGGGAATATACCCTGTATGAAATCGCCACCATGACCCGGGCCGCACCGGCCAGGAGTCTGGGACTCAGAAACCGCGGTCATCTCGGGTCCGGCGCTGCGGCGGATATCACGGTTTATAACGATCTCAAGAATCGTGAAAAGATGTTTGCCAAGCCGACTCATGTTTTCAAGGATGGAGAACTGGTGGTTGAAAACGGCAAACTCGTCAAGGTCGTCAACGGTGGTACCCATGTACTGAAACCGGCATATGACAAGACTATCGAAAAATCCCTGAAGCGATATTTCGATGAGTACCAGACGGTAAAGATGGGCAATTTCAGGATTTCCGACGACGAGATCCTCGAATACGGTAACAGCAGTCTGATTGAACAACCCTGCCTGTGAGCAAAACCAATGAAGATTAACGGCGTAGAGATAGACGATACATTCGCCGAGGCCTTTCCGATGAAGGCAACGCGCATCATCATCACGGCCATGTCGTTGAAGTGGGCCTACCATGCGGCCAATGCGCTGCGAGGTTTTGCCACATCGGTCATTGCCTGTGGCGTCGAAGCGGATATCGAAAGAGAGCTTAAGCCCAGCGAAACACCGGACGGGCGTCCCGGCATATCGGTGATGATCTTTGCCATGAGCAACAAGGAACTGGCCAAACAGATCCCCTCGCGCGTCGGCCAGACGATCATGACGACAGCGACGACAGCCTGCTATTCAGGGATCCTGGACAGCGAGCAGACCATTCCCATGGGCAAGCACCTGCGTTACTTCGGTGACGGCTTCCAGATATCCAAGGTCATCAACGGCCGAAGGTTCTGGCGTATCCCGGTCATGCATGGTGAATTTATCTGCGAGGAAAGCGCCGGCGTCACCAAGGCCATCGGCGGCGGCAATTTCCTGGTACTGGGCAAGACCGCCCGGCACGTGCTTGCGGCCTGCGAGAAGGCGGTCGATGCCATCGACAAGGTGCCCGGCGTGATCACCGCATTCCCGGGAGGTATCGTCGGTTCCGGATCAAAGGTCGGTTCCAAGTACCCGGCGCTGCCGGCCTCGACCAACGAGGCCTACTGTCCGACCCTGAAGGGACAGGTCAACTCCGAATTGTCGGAGGATATCGGTTCTGTCCTTGAAATCGTCATCAACGGGCTTGACGAGGACTGTATCAACGAGGCAATTCGCGTCGGCGCCCGCACCGCATGCAGTTTTGGGCCAAAAAAGGGCATCTATCGCATCAGCGCCGGTAATTACGGCGGCAGCCTCGGTCCCCACCTGTTCCATTTAAGGAAAATCCTGTAATGAGCGCTCTGACCTTAGAATTCAAGTCTGCACCGGAATTTATACTTGATGTCTCCCCGCTCGTTCCGCAAAAGATCGAATCGCTGAACCTGCAGGACATCAGGGCACTGAAACTGGATTACGGCAAACAGAGAGTCCCGGCATCTGACCTGTTCAGGATCAGCGGCAACGATAAAAGCCATATCAAATTCCTGAACAGCACCACCCGCGTCATCTCGATCGGCAAGAACATGGCCGCCGGCACCATCGAGGTCAGTGGCGATGCCGGGAAATTCGTCGGCCAGGGACTCAAGGGTGGCCGTATCACCATAAACGGTAACGCCGGTGACTGGACCGGTAACCGCATGACCGGCGGCCGTATTGATATCTACGGTGATGCCGGCGATTATGTCGGCGCCAGCCTGCCGGGTGACACCTTCGGCATGAATAACGGCATTATCAATATCACCGGTAACGCCGGTGACCGTGTCGGCGACAAGATGCGCCGCGGTATGATCATCATCCAGGGGCAGGCGGGGGATTTCTGCGCCAGCCGGATGTATGCCGGCACCATCATCGTGTTGAAAAAGGCCGGCCGGAATGCCGGTACCGGCATGCGGCGGGGATCCCTGATACTGGCGAGAAAACCGGCCCATATCAGCACAACTTTCAGAAGTTGTGGTAATCTAAAGATGCAGTTTTTGAGATTGTTGTTTACCCAGCTCGCGGACATGGGCGACGAGTTCTCGCTGTTCCGGAATTTCGGCGCCGAGGTGCACCGTTTTTCCGGTGATCGCGCCCGAAACGGCAAGGGTGAAATTTTACTCCTGCAGACTATAAAAACCGGAACCCGCTGATAAAGTGAAAAGAACCAGAGGTAAAAAAGGCCGGGTAGAAGGCCGCACGACGCCATGGGTGGCACTCTCGGAGATCAGACAGTTACTGGGTAACGCACCGCGCACCCGGGAATACCTGATCGAGCACCTGCACAAAATCCAGGACAAGTACCACCATATCTCCAATCGCCACATCCTGGCGCTGGCCATTGAAATGGAATTGCCGATGGCGGAGGTCTAC
>JBFGPT010000087.1:0-6272 GCA_041564575.1 Gammaproteobacteria bacterium
CTGACCGGCAAATTGTTGTTGTTCGATGCACTCAACATGGAATTTCACCAGGCCCGCCTGCAACGCGACCCGGCCTGCCCGGTGTGCGGCGCCTGAGGTAACTTTAACGGTATCCGCATGGTGCGACTCCTGGCAGCGGACATCGGTGGCACCACATCCCGCTTTGCGAGTTTCAGTCCGGGTGCCGAAGGACCGGTTGCGGCATCCACGATCTATTCGTTCCCGACCCGGCAATCCGGCATCACCTCGTTTGCCAGCCTGCTGGCGTTTTACCAGGAGCATCGGCCCGATGACCTGCCGGCGCTGAACGCGGCCGATGCCGTGGTACTGGCGGTGCCGGGTCCCGTCACCGGCACACGATGCCCCCTGCCGAATATCGACTGGGATATCGATCTTGATGAAGTTGCCTGCCCGCACATTTACCTGTTGAATGATTTCACCGCACAGGGTCTTGCCTGCGCGTTGCCGCGGATCAGCGAGCAGTTTGAGACCATCAGGCCGGGGCAGGGACGTGCGCAGGACCGCAGCGCGATCATCGGCGCCGGCACCGGGCTCGGCCATTGCACGCTGTTGCATCAGAACGGTAAAAACATCGCCGTGCCCTCCGAGGCCGGTTACAGCAGCTTTGCCTTTCACGGCGCCAGGGAAAAGGAGTTTGAGCACTTCCTGCTATCACGCATCGAAACGCCATATATCGTCAGGGATCATGTCGTGTCCGGCAGCGGCCTTTGCCTGTTACATGAATTTCTCAGCGGCCAAAGTCTGCCTGCGAGCGAGATACTCGATAAATGCCACGGTGATACCTTCGAACACTTTGCGCGATTTTACGGCCGGGTCTGTCGCGACTATTGCCTGGCCAATCTCATCGATAAGTGCCTGATCCTCTCCGGCGGTATCGCCATCCGCAACCCGCAACTGATCAGCTCGCCGATCTTCATGGAGGAGTTTACAAGGCCCGCCTCGCCCGCCTATCAATCGCATCTTGAAAACCTGCCGGTTTATCTGAACCGGATGGAGGATATTGGTCTGATTGGCGCGGCCGCGTATGGATTGTCACGATCGGGCGATCCCGGGCAGCAATGCACAGGAAATGCCATATGAAACTCCACGATTTGAACTAGACTTTATAGTGATTCTGTCAGTAACAACAGAACGGGGGGTCAGTATGAGCGAAATCGGTGATTTACGTAAACGAGACATGATTGCCAGGGGGCTGGTCGTCCTTGCGGCACTGGCTTTTGTTCTGGCCGTCCTTGGAGATCTTGGCCTTGGTCTGGGTCTGGGAACTGCGCCGGAAGGTTTCTCAAGGGCATCAACAAACCTGGCATTGATTGGTATTGCCATGTCTGTCTGCTTCAAATCTTAAGCGCGCCAGAAATTCCTGTTTCTACTGGTGATCTCTACCCCACTGAATATCGGTGGGGTTTTTTGTGTCTATGGAAATTATTGATTGCCGTAAACGGGATTCAGTGACAGCACGTCACTGCAAAACAAGCATTAAAAAAACAATACAAGAGCCCAGACAACCAGCACGTTCAGCAATGACATGAACACCGAGGCCGAGCCAATGTCCTTGGCGCGGCCGGACAACTTGTGGTGCTCCGTGCCGATGCGATCAATAGCGGCCTCGATACCGGAGTTCAGCAATTCGACGATAAGCACGAGAAACAGGCTGCCAACCATGACGGCCTTTTCCATGCCGGTCTCACCCAGATATAAAGCCACGGGCGCAAGGACGATGACCAGGAACATCTCCTGCCGGAAGGCCGCCTCGTTGACATAAGCCGCCCGTAGCCCTTTCATGGAAAAAAAGAATGCGTTGATGATACGGGTCAGGCCCGTCGTCCCCTGGGAAGTCATCGAGTACTGATCCCTGCTGGTGTGGATATATTTTTTTTAGAATTTCAACGCGGGTCAGGCAAGCGCCGCCTTCGCCTTGTCGTAATCCGGTTCCTGGGCGATTTCCGGGACAAGTTCGGTGTAGACGACGTTGTCATTTTCATCGATAACGACGATGGCGCGCGTGGTGATGCCCGCCAGCGGTCCGTCTTCAATCAGCACGCCGTAGTCCTTGGCGAAATTACGCGACCGCATCATCGACAGGGGAATAACATCACCGGCGCCTTCAGTGCTGCAGAACCTGCCCATGGCGAAGGGCAAATCGGCGGAGACCATGAGAAATACGGTGTTATCGTAATCTGCGGCCGTTTCATTGAATTTCTTTGTCGACAAGGCGCAGGTCGGTGTATCCAGACTGGGCACGATATTCAGCAGTTTTTTCCTGCCGGCATAGCTTGCCAGCGTGACGTCATTGAGATCGCCGTCAACCAGCACGAAATCAGGCGCCTTGCTGCCGACTGCCGGGAGTTCGCCATTGGTATGCACTTCCATACCCTTCAAAGTTACGGTTGCCATGTTCTAGTCCTCTTCTATGTGTTCGCTATATTCATCGACATTCAGCAGTTCCTCGTCGTCCGCATCCGTGTCCGGCATGATGTCGAAGATCCAGCCATCGCTGTACGGGTCGTCGTTGATCTTGTCGGGGTTGTCCTCAATATCCTCGTTCACGGCGATAATCTCGCCGCTGATCGGACAATACACGTCGGAGGCCGATTTGACAGACTCGACCAGTCCGCATTCCTCATCCTGGGCATAACTGCGGCCGACCTCGGGAAGCTCCACGTAAACAATATCACCGAGCTGTTCCTGGGCAAAATCGGTGATCCCGACCCGCATGCTGCCGTCGCTCTGGGTCTCAACCCAGGTATGGTTGGCGGAATAAAGCAGGTCTTTCGGCTGGTAACTCATCGCGGTGAGCCCTCGTTATTATTCCTGTTAGTATAGTTTTTAAAACCGGGCTTGACGACCGGCTGCGGATTATCGCCGCTCAGGCCCGTTGCTTGGGAAACACGACCAGGTGATCGATCTCAAGGCGGATGCCGATAGGCTGTTGCGCCGGGTGATTGTGATGACTCGGCACCAGGCTGAGGACCTTCTGCCCGCTGTCCAGGGACAGCGTGTAGAGAAACTCGGCCCCGCGGAATACCTTGCTGTCGACCACGGCCATGAGCGCACTGTCGTCGTCGTGAATGATGTCGTCCGGCCGGATCAGCACCTCGATTTCCTCGCCCGGTTGATGACCATGTGGACCGCTGCCCCGGATCAGGCCCAGTTCCGTCTCGACATCGGTCTGGTTGATGATGGTGCCGGGCAGAAATACACCACGCCCGACAAAATCCGCCACGTAACGATTGGCCGGCCGATGATACAGATTAAAAGCCGTGTCCCACTGCAACAGGCGGCCGTCGTACAGTACCCCGATGTGATCCGCCACGGCGAAAGTTTCCATCTGATTATGACTGACGATGATCGCGGTCACCCCTTCCTCTTTCAGGGTCCAGCGAACTTCCCGGGCAAGTTCCTCGCGCAACTCCACGTCAATATTGGAAAACGGCTCATCCAGCAACATCACCCGCGGACCCGGCGCCAGGGCCCGGGCGACGGCGACACGCTGTTGCTGACCCCCGGATAACTGGTGCGGGAATTTCTGCAATAACTCACGGATCCGCAATAACTCGCATAACTGTTTCAGCCGCGCCTGTTGCTGGCTGTCCGGTTTGCCCCGCAGCCCGAACAGGATATTGTCCTCGACGCTGATATGCGGGAACAAAGCGAAGTCCTGGAAAACCATGCCGATGCCGCGCTGTTCCACCGGCAGGATGCCGCGCGTATCGCTGCACTTGACGCCGTTGATCCAGATCTCCCCCGTCTGCGGATATTCAAATCCGGCGATCAAGCGCAACAGGGTGGTCTTGCCGGTGCCACTCGGGCCCAGCAGGCAGGCGATCTCGCCCGGATCGATGGCGAATGACAGCGCTTCAAGGACAGGCACCCCGTCGAAACTGATGCTGAGGTCGCTGACCTTAACCGAGTGCATCGCTTCCGGGCCTCGATTTTGAAATGGATCGACTCAGCAGGATCACCGGGATGATCGAGACCAGCACGATCGCCAGTGCCGGGCAGGCGGCTTCGGCCAGCCTTTCTTCATTCGCCAGCTCGTAGGTACGGACCGCGAGCGTGTTGTAATTGAACGGCCGCAGGATCAGGGTCGCCGGCAGTTCCTTGAGCACGTCGACGAAAACCAGCAGGGCAGCGGTCAGCAGGCTGCCCCGGATCATCGGTATATGTATCTTGCGCAGTATCGACAGGTCATCGAGGTTCATGGACCGGGCAGCCTCGTCCATGGAGGGCTTGACCTTCAACAGGGCGGCATTGATGGTGTTCAATGACACCGCGAGAAAGCGCACCAGGTAGGCGAAGACCAGGGCTACCAGGGTACCGCTCAGCAACAAACCGGGATCCTGTCCCAGGTAATGTAACCACATTTCGTCCAGCCGCCGATCCAGCCAGGCAAACGGCAACAGCACACCGACCGCGATTACCGTACCCGGTATCGCGTAGCCCATGCCGACGAAACGCACGCCGAGACTGATCAGGAAATTACCGCTGCGGCGCTTGCCATAGGCCATGATCAGGGACAGGACGATGGCGAGCACCGCGGTCAGGGTGGCCAGCGACAGGCTGTGCATGATCAGCTGAATAAACTCTTCATCCAGCACCAGCTCATAGGTCTGCATGGACCAGTGCATGAGAAACAGGATGGGCAGAACGAATCCCAGGACTACCGGGATGCCGCACATCAGCACCGCACCCGTGGCCCTGGCACCCTGCAGGGGCAACTTGCTGATGTGCCGGTAACGGGTACTGGTATGGTGAAAGCGGGATCTCTGCCGCGACTGGTATTCAAAAAACAGCAATAACACCACAAACAGCATCATGAAGGCCGACAGTTGCGCGGCGGCCAGGCTGTCACCCAGTCCGAACCAGGTCCGGAATATGTCGGTGGTAAAGGTCGCCACGCCAAAGTATTGCACCGTGCCGTAATCGGCCAGCGTCTCCATCAGGACCAGAGACAGGCCGACGATGATGGCCGGCCGCGCCAGGGCGATGCCCACCCGGTAAAAGGAATGCAGCGGCCCGCAGCCGAGCGTGCGTGAGACTTCCAGCACGCACACGGACTGTTCGACGAAGGCGGCGCGGGTCAACAGGTAGACGTAGGGATACAGCACCAGGCTCAGCATGCACATGGCACCGCCCAGCGAACGCACTTCCGGGAACCAGTAATCCGCGTACTCGATGTTGAAGAATTCGCGTATCCAGATCTGCACGGGCCCGCCGACATCGAGTACGCCGGTATAACTGTAGGCGATGATGTAGGCCGGGATAGACATCGGCAACAGCAGGGCCCATTCAAACCAGGTGCTGCCCGGGAAACGAAACATGGTGACCAGCCAGGCCGTGCTGACACCGATGACCAGCGTCGCCAGGCCGACACCCAGCATCAGCAACAGCGAATTGCTGACGTAATCGATCAGTACCGTCTCGCGCAGATGCCGCCAGATCTCGAAATTGGGCACGAAGACGCTGCTCACCACGGTCAGCAAGGGGACCGAAAAAACCAGCATCAACAACAGCACCAGCCAGGTCCAGCCCGATGGGCGGCGCGATAGCAGGGAATTCGCGGGGGTTACCGCTGACGGTGAGGCCGGCGCATACATGCGGGCTGACCTACTTCCAGCCGACCCGGTCCATAATGCGAACGGCCTCTGAATTCAGTTTACCGAGCTGTTCCAACGACAAGGTATCCGCCTTGAACTCACCCCAGCCGCGCAGGGTTTCACTGACGGGGATACCGTCCACGACCGGGTATTCGAAATTGGTCTCGGCATACCAGTGCTGTGCTTCATCGCCGAGCAGGAATTCGATCAGGCGCAAGGCCTCTTCGGTGTTCTTCGAGGCCCGCGTGATACCGATACCGCTGACATTCACATGTGCGCCGGTGCCCTCCTGGTCCGGCCAGAACACCGCCACCTTTGCCACCGCCTCGCGTTCCGGCTTGAGACGCGAGGCCTGCATGCCGCCGACGTAATAGGTGTTCACCAGCGCCAACTGGCACTGGCCGGCGGCGACGGCCTTGATCTGATCGCGGTCGCCACCCTTGGGATCGCGCGCGAAATTCGCTACCAGTCCACGCGCCCAGGCCTCGGCCTGCTCCGGCCCGAGGTGGGCGATGCGGCTGGCCAGCAGGGACTGATTGTAGATATTCGATGAGGAGCGCACACACAGCTTGCCGCGCCACTCGGGATCGGCCAGTTGCGCGTAAACGGACAGCCGCGAGACATCCACCCGGGCGCTGGCGTAGGCAATGATAC
>JBFGPT010000088.1:0-6260 GCA_041564575.1 Gammaproteobacteria bacterium
CGAATCGAGCATGGCAACGCTGGAGCCCTTGCCATTGGTCCCGGCTACGCTGATCACGGCAAATTCCGGTTCCAGCAAACCCATGTTGGCGGCGACGGCACGGCAGCGATCCAGACCGAGTTCAATGGACTTGAAATGCAGACCTTCCTGCCACTTCAACCAGTCCTCCAGCCGTTTGAAACGGGATTCGGTTTTTGACGTGATCTTCTGCAGCACAGGATTCAGGCCGGAACGGGTTGATGTGTCAGTTTTGCCAGCAAGGCGAAAATCCGATCACGCATTTCGCGACGATCCACGATCATATCGATATCGCCATGTTCCAGCAGGAACTCGCTGCGCTGGAATCCCTCCGGCAGGGTTTCACGGACGGTTTGTTCGATCACGCGCGGCCCGGCAAAGCCGATCAGCGCATCCGGTTCGGCGATATTGATATCACCCAGTGTTGCCAGGCTGGCGGATACACCGCCCATGGTCGGATCCGTCAGTACCGAGATATAGGGCAGACCGTTCTCCTTCAGCGTAGCCAGCGCCGAGCTGGTCTTGGCCATCTGCATCAGTGAAATGATGGCCTCCTGCATGCGGGCACCGCCGCTGGCGGAAAAACACACCAGCGGAATGCGATATTCGAGCGCGGTTTCAACTCCGCGCACGAAACGCTCACCAACCACCGAGCCCATGGAACCGCCCATGAAATTAAACTCGAAGGCGCAGGCTACCAGGGGCAAAGCCCTGACCTGCCCCATCATCACCACCAGGGCATCGTTTTCGCCGGTGGTCTTGATGGCCTGGTTCAGGCGGTCCTTGTATTTCTTGCTGTCACGAAACTTCAACCTGTCGATTGGACGGATATCGCGGCCGATCTCGACCCGCCCCTCCTCATCGAGAAAACCTTCAAGCCGCAGGCGCGCCGCGATTCGCATATGGTTGCCGCACTTGGGACAGACCTCCAGGTTGCGCTCCAGCTCGGCCCGATACAACACCGCGTTGCATTTCGCGCACTTGGTCCAGACGCCCTCCGGGACGGTCCTTCTCGGGCTGCCGTTGGTCTTGATGCCGGACGGCAGGATCTTTTTAAACCAGCTCATCCTCTATCCATCCTCAGGCGGCGTCCACGGCCTTGCGCATGCCGGCAATAAACTCCCGGGCCAGTTCCGGTAGCTTGCCGGCCCGGTCTGATGCGCTATTCAGGTATTCCACCAGGCTGCTGCCGATCACCACGGCATCGCTGACCTTCGCCACCGCTGCCGCGGATTCCGGATCCTTGATGCCAAAACCGACACCCAGTGGCAGGTCAGTGCATGTACGAATGTGATCGATCTTCCTTTGCACCTCGACAACATCCAGGCGGTTACTGCCGGTGACGCCCTTGAGCGAAACGTAATATAGAAAGCCGCTGCCAGCCCCGACGATCTTTTTCAGGCGCGCGTCGGAGGTGGTGGGCGATATCAGGTAGATCTGGTCCAGCGCGTGCTGTTTTAAAAACGGCGCCAGGGTGCCGGCTTCCTCCGGCGGCAGATCGACGATCAAACAGCCATCGACACCGGCGGTGGCGGCCCGCTCGATAAAATTTTCATAGCCCATGACTTCAATTGGATTCAGATAGCCCATGAGAATCACGGGCGTGGAGGCATCGTCCTTGCGAAAAGCCTCGACCATGGCGATCACATCCGCCAGGCTGACGTGATGCTGCAGGGCGCGCTCACTTGACTTCTGTATGACCGGCCCATCGGCCATGGGATCTGAAAAGGGCACCCCGAGCTCGATAATATCCGCACCACCCTCGACCAGCGCGTGCATCAACGGCACGGTGACATCCGGCACCGGGTCGCCTGCGGTTATGAAAGGGATCAACGCCTTGCGGTGTTTCGATTTCAGGGCATCGAACAGGCCCGTGATTCGGCTCATGACGGTTTATTCCGCGGTATCACGTTGTTGTTATTATCATGCATTGCTTCAGTCCCCCTGCGCTTGAGACTTCAATTTAAGTTCCAGCAGTTCGATGGCCATCTCGGGGACTTCCTGGTGATGTTTGGATTCATTCGACGCTAGCCAGGCATCCACCTGGGCAGGCTTGACCTTGAGCATTTCGGCGACGTCGAGGCGCTCAAGTTTATTATCGGTAATCAGTTCAATCAGGCGATCACGTGTATTCATGAGGTGTCATTCTAGCGCGAATTATGACGTGTGTTTCAGAGCGTGATGCCCTGCCGGGATGCAACGGTATGCATATCCTTGTCACCCCGCCCGGACAGGTTAACGACGATGATTTTATCGGGGCTCATTCCTGCCGCGAGTTTGCCGGCATAGGCCAACGCATGGCTCGATTCGAGTGCAGGGATGATGCCTTCGATCCGGGTCAGTTCGTGAAAGGCGGCAAGCGCCTCTTCATCATTAATGGAAACGTATTGCGCACGGCCGGAATCTTTCAGCCACGCATGCTCCGGGCCGACGCCGGGATAATCCAGGCCGGCCGAGATCGAGTGCGTTTCTATGATCTGTCCGTCCTTGTCTTCCATGAGGTAAGTGCGGTTGCCATGCAATACGCCGGGCTTGCCGGCATTCAGGGGCGCCGCGTGATGTCCCGTCTCGATGCCGTCACCGCCGGCTTCGACACCGTAAATCGCCACTTCCTTGTCATCGAGAAACGGATAAAACAGGCCGATGGCATTGGAACCGCCACCGACACAGGCGACCAGCACATCGGGCAGGCGGCCGGTCTGATCCAGGCATTGTTGCCTGGCCTCGCGGCCGATAATGGCCTGAAAATCACGTACCATGACCGGATAGGGATGCGGGCCGGCAACCGTGCCGATGATATAGAAAGTGTCATCGACATTGGCGACCCAGTCGCGCATGGCTTCGTTGAGGGCGTCTTTCAGGGTTTTTGAACCGGCCTCGACCGGTACCACGGTCGCCCCCAGCAATTTCATGCGATACACATTGGCAGCCTGGCGTTGAATATCTTCCGAGCCCATGTACACCACGCACTCCAGCCCGAGTCGCGCCGCGACCGTGGCCGAGGCCACGCCGTGCTGACCCGCACCGGTCTCGGCGATGATGCGGCTCTTGCCCATGCGCCGCGCCAGCAGGGCCTGGCCTATCGTATTGTTGACCTTGTGCGCGCCGGTGTGATTCAGGTCTTCGCGTTTCAGCAGGATCTGTGCGCCGCCAGTACGCTCGGACAGGCGTTTGGCATGGTACAGGGGTGAGGGACGACCGACGTAATGCTGCAGTTCATAGTCAAGTTCGGCGAGAAACTCCGGGTCTTTCAGGTATTTTTCATAGGCGGCCTGCAACTCTTCCAGCGGTCCCATCAGTGTCTCGGCGACGAAGCGGCCGCCATAAGGTCCGAAATGGCCATTGCTGTCCGGTAAATGGTTGTCCCTGCTCTCAGGGAGCTTATCCGTTCCGGCGATTCCTCTAGCTGAAGACTGCATTATTGACCTCATTGATGAATGATTTAATCCTGTCCGGATCCTTGATGCCCTTTGCAAGCTCAACGCCGCCGCTGACATCTACTGCATAGGGTCTGACCTGCTCGATTGCCGATCGGACATTATCAGGGTTTAGGCCTCCTGCCAATATAAGCGGTTTTTCCATATTTTCCGGGATCATGGACCAGTCAAACGTCTGCCCGGTCCCGCCGGCCAGATCCTTGTGATAGGCATCCAGCAGTAGCGCCCTGGCGCCGGGATATTGCCCAATCTGTGCCGTCAGCCCGGCCGCGTCCCGGACACGTATGGCCTTGATATAGGGCCGCGAGATGGTGGCGCACTCCGCATCGGTTTCATCCCCGTGAAACTGTATCAGATCCAGCGGACAATCCCGCAGGATGTCGGTGATGTCGTCTGCCGCGGCATTGACGAACAGGCCGACGCTGCTGACCGACGCCGGTAGTGCAGACAGTATCGATTGTGCCTGCGCCCGGCTGACCGCGCGCGGGCTGGCCGCATAGAACACCAGGCCAATGGCATCGGCACCGGCCCGGGCGGCGGCCACGGCATCCTCCGGCCGCGTGATCCCGCAGATCTTCACGCGCACGCGCCCGACCTCGCCACAGTCCCCGAATAAACTCATGATATGTGCAAGCTGTCGCTCATCAGGCGCGCGATTTTAGCATCTATTGCCGCAGGGATTTACAGGCACAGTGGCCATTGCCGCGGTGACGGCCGCGGGATCGCAAACTTTTCCGGATACTCTACATGGACCAGGTACAGGCCTGCGGCGGGGGCGGTCATACCGCCCAGGGTGCGATCCCGGCTCCTGAGCACGGTTTCCGCCCATGCCGGTGGTTGCCGGCCCATGCCGATTTCCAGCAAAACACCGACAATATTACGCACCATGTGATGCAAAAAGGCATTCGCCGTAATGTCCAGGATAATCAATTCACCTTGCCGGGCGATGTCCAGCCGATTGAGATCGCGCACGGGCCTTTTAGCCTGGCAGGCCAGAGCACGAAAGGCGCTGAAATCGTGTTCACCGATCAAGGCCGGCGCCGCCTCACGCATGCGTTCGACATCGAGGTCGCGACATTCCCAGGTCACCTTGCGCGCCAGCAGCGAACTCCTGGCTGGCCGGTTGAGTATGAGGTATCGGTAACTGCGCCTGCTGGCGCTGAATCGGGCATGAAAATCATCGGGCACCTGCCGCGCCCAGACCAGGTTGACGTCGCTGTCGAGCCGGCTGTTGGCTCCGAATACCCAGGAATGCGATTGCCGCAGGGCCCCGGTCTCGAAGTGCACCACCTGGTGAATGGCATGAACGCCGGTATCGGTGCGTCCCGCGCACAATACGCGAACCTTCTCGTTGGCAACCTTACTGAGGGCCGCCTCGACGCTATCCTGAACAGTGCGGCCGTGATCCTGCGATTGCCAGCCGTTGAATCCGGAGCCGTCGTATTCGATGCCGAGCGCGATACGCATGTGTTTTGCTAATTCTTTGCAGCAGTCACATGTCCACCGGCAGGGGTTCTGCCTGTTGGCGTGCCGTTATGCTTGACGTGTGCGGTTCGCTGTCCAGCCCTGTTCCGTGCAGCTGGCCCAGGGTTGTCTCTGTCAAACCTCGTTGAGTAAATCCTGCGCTTGCTGTTTCTGTTCTTCCGTGCCTTCGTCCATGATTTCCTGCAGGATATTTTTCGCGCTCTCGCTGTCGCCCAGTTCCACATAGGCCTTGGCCAGATCCAGCTTGGTGGAGACCTCGTCTTCCTGGCTTTGCTGGGGCGAACCGGACTTGGGCACGAACACGGTTTTATCATCGTCATCATCGGCAGCAGCGCCGGTGGCCATGTCCAGTTTTGATTTGGGCAGTTCTACCGTGCTCTCCATGTCAATCTCCGGCACGTCTTCATCGGTGGCGGCCGGTGTCGGTGTGCTGTCTTCCCCGATGTCCAGATCAAGGTCCAGGTCCAGATCACTGGTAGCTTCTGTATCGTCATCCGTATCCAGGCTGAGCCCGGTGCTGTCCGCATCATCGCCGGTATCCAGTTCCAGCGTCATGTCACCGGCCTCGTCAGATCCGGATGCCGGGATTTCCATGTCGAGGCTTAAATCATCGTCCGCGGCCTGATCTTCAGCGGTATCGGAATCCATTTCCAGGGTCAGATCCAGGTCCACGTCAGCCGATGCTTCCGCTTCTGCGCCTTCCGTCTCATCGGTGGTTTCAATGCCGAGCTTGGCGGCATCAACCTCGACGGTGCCCTCGACATCATCATCGGCATCGGCCCGTGCAGTGTCGAAATCGATAACATTATCGTCTTCGCTGTCCATGACCTGCTCAATCATGCTGGCGGAATCTGCTTCATCTTCAGGTGCCTCGTCCGAGATATCCAGGTCCAGCCCTTCCATATCGAAATCGAGTCCACCCTCATCGGCTGACTCACCGGCCTCATCTTCCGCACCCGCATCAATGTCCAGAAGGCTGTCGCTGTCAGCGCTGGCGGTTGACGCCGAGGTGACATCCAGCAAGTCTTCATCGGAATCCGGCGTCAGATTGGTCGACTTGGTGACATCGAGCAGGTCTTCGCCGCTGGCCTGGGAAATATCCAGCACGTCTTCTTGTGGTTCGGGTTCGGCGCCCGCGGAGATATCGAGCATGTCCTCATCTGCGCCGCTGTCCGTGCCGGTAGTCAGGTCCAGGACCTCGTCATCCTCTCCGCCACCGGTAATGTCGAGCATGTTCTCGTCTTCTTCGTCCGCGGTAGTACTCGCGGCGGCAGCTGTTGACTCGCTGGCGGTATCGTCAAGACCTACGGCGGCAGTGAC
>JBFGPT010000089.1:0-6253 GCA_041564575.1 Gammaproteobacteria bacterium
CCGATGCCAATGACAAGGCCGTCAGCATTGCCGTGGCGATGATCGAGCAGGCGAAATCACCCTTGATACTGATCGGCGCCGGCGCCAACCGGAAACGGATATCCAAGATGCTGAGCCGCCTGATCGAAAAAACTGGCATACCATTTTTCCTGACCCAGATGGGCAAGGGCGTGGTCGCGGAAGATCATCCGTTATGCCTGGGCACGGCGGCCCTGTCCGACAAGGATTACCTGCATTGTGCTGTGGACCGTTCCGATCTCATCATCAATGTCGGCCATGATGTCATCGAGAAACCGCCGTTCTTCATGACTGAAAGTGGCGCACGCGTGATCCACGTGAATTACTACTCGGCCAGTGTCGATGAGGTCTATTTCCCGCAGCACGAAGTCGTTGGCGATATCGCCAACGCATTGTGGCAGATTTCAGAATCCATCCGCCCGCAAACCGACTGGAATTTTGAATATTTCATGCGGGTGAAAAAATTCGTCGATGAAAAGATCGCGGAGAAAAACGACGACGATCGTTTTCCCGTCATTCCACAACGCCTGGTGGCCGACGTCCGCTCGGTGATGGACCGGGAAGATATCATTGCGCTGGATAATGGTATCTACAAGGTCTGGTTCGCCCGCAATTACCGGGCGCTGGCCCCCAATACCGTACTGCTGGACAACGCCCTGGCCACCATGGGCGCCGGCCTGCCCTCGGCGATGGCCGCCAGGATGATCTGTCCGGAACGCAAGGTACTGGCTATCTGTGGCGACGGCGGTTTCATGATGAACAGCCAGGAACTCGAAACCGCGGTGCGCATGCAGATGAATCTCGTAATCCTGATACTGAATGACAGCGCCTATGGCATGATCCGCTGGAAGCAGAATGGCATGGGTTTCCCGGATTTCGGCCTGGAATACGGCAACCCGGATTTCATCAAGTACGTGGAAAGTTACGGCGGCCACGGCTACCGGATTACGAACACGGCACAGCTGCGCCAGACCCTGGAAAAAACCCTGAACAGCCCCGGGGTGCATCTGATCGATTGCCCGGTGGACTACTCCGAAAATTCACGGGTTCTGACCGACGAACTGGAGTCCAGGGAAATCATCGAATGATTCCCCGCCGATGAGCATTACCTTCTGGAGACTGGAGTGACGGTTTCCCGGAAGCGGCATTTCGTGTAATGCTGCGGTTATGGAGCATCGCTAACCGGAACCCGGCCATTGAACCTGGAATATGAATATGTCCTGATACTCCTGGCCCTGTCGGTGATCACCCTGCTGATCATGGACAGGCTCAGGCTGTCTCCCCTGATCGGTTACCTGCTGGTGGGCATTGCCATCAGCGCCAATACCACTGGCCTCATACCATTCACCGACACGACCCGATACCTGGGCGAATTCGGCGTGGTATTCCTGCTGTTCAGTATCGGGCTGGACTTTTCCCTGTCCCGGTTTTATTCCTTGCGACACGCAGTGCTCGGGCTGGGCGGCGCCCAGGTCGTGATCGGGACCCTGTCCGGGTTTATCATCGCCTGGTCACTGGGCCTGATCTGGCAGGCTGCGCTGATCCTGGGTGGTGCGCTGGCCCTGTCCTCCACCGCATTGGTGATGAAACAACTGGTGGACCAGCTTGAATTACAGACCGAGCACGGTCTCACGGCCTTCGGTATCCTCTTGTTCCAGGACATGGCCGCGGTACCGTTCCTGGTCCTGATCCCCATACTCGCCCAGGCACAGTCCGAACACCTGTTCACCGCGTTATCGCTGGCCCTCTTCAAGGGCATCGTGGTCATGGCGCTGATCATCTTCCTGGGCAAGACCCTGGTGCCGAGGCTGTTTCACCTGGTCTCGTTTTCCGAGGAACTGTTCACCCTCACGGTATTGCTGGTCTGCCTGACGGCAGCCTGGCTGACGCACAAATTCGGGCTGTCGCTGGCCCTCGGGGCCTTCCTCGCCGGGATGATGGTGAGCGAGACCCGTTACCGATACCAGATCGAGAACGAGATCCGCCCGTTCAGGGATATTCTCCTCGGCCTGTTCTTCATTACGGTCGGCATGCAACTGGACCCCGCCGCGCTGGTGGAAGACTGGCCCTGGGTTCTGCTGCTCCTGAGCGGACTGATGTTCGGCAAGTCACTCGCCGTTTACCTGATCATGCGTTTTGAAAGCTATTCTGTTGCTGTTGCCTGCCGCAGCGGTTTGATCCTCGGCCAGGGCGGTGAATTCAGCATCGCCCTCCTGACCCTGTCGGTGCTGTCCGGGCTGATCAGCATTGAGGATACCCAGCCGGTGCTTGCGGCCGTCATCCTGTCCATGCTGCTCGCGCCCTTTTTGATCCGTAACAACCGTGCGATCACCGTACGCCTGTTCGGTGAAAGTGACGATGATGATCGTATCTCCGATTCCGCATTGCTTGAGAACATCGCGGATACAAAATCAGACCATGTGCTCATCTGTGGTTACGGTACGGTTGGCGCCAGGACGGCGCGACTGCTCGAGTCACAGGGTCTCGCCTTCGTGGCCCTGGACACCAGTCCCGAGGTGGTGAAAAAAAACTGGACCCGGGATGATGAGGTATATTTTGGCGATGCCAGAAAGGCCCATGTGCTTGAAGCCACCGGTCTGGCCCGGACCCGTGCCGTAGTGATCTGCGTGGACGATGACCGGACCTGTCTTGAAATCCTGCGCCAGGTGAGAGAATTACAGCCTGAGATCCCGGTGATCATCAATACCCACGATATTCATGAACATGAAAACATGCTAGATTCAGGTGCCACGCTGGTGATCTCGGAGACTCAGGAGGCCGCCTCTGCCATTGCGGACAACCTGTTAAGGCTTTGTAATACCAGTGATTAAACGAGGGGTTGCTGTTTCTTACCGGGCAGATGTTGATTTTCCGAATATAACTACCATTTAGTGACAATGAGCAAGTCCCCTGATAGCGCCAATATCATCGACCTGTCCAGATTCAGGGTAACCTGTTCGAATTGCAATCTCAGTGAACTGTGTCTGCCACGCGGAATTAACAAGAAAAATCTCGGCAAGCTGGCCAGTGCGGTGCGTCAGACCAGTGTTTATGAGCCGGGCGAATTCCTGTTTCGTGCAGGTGATGAATTCAAGTCGCTGACCGCCATACGCACAGGCACAACCAAATTGTTCATCGTCGATGAAAACGGCGAGGAACAGATCCTCGGCTTTTATTTTCCCGGGGAGATCCTCGGCCTGGATGCGATCGAAACCGACAGGCATACCTGTAATGCGGTTGCCCTTGAAACCAGCAGTTATTGTTCGTTCCCGTACGGCCACCTGGACGAGCTGTGCAAGTCCATACCGGAACTCAGGATCCAGATGTTCAAGTTCATGAGCCGGGAACTCTCGCTAGAGAACAAGCTGTTACTGACGCTGAACAAACGTAATGCAGAGGAAAAACTGGCGACTTTTCTCATCACGCTTTCGGAGAGATTCAAGCGTCTGGGCTATTCTGCGACAGACTACAAGCTGGCGATGTCCCGGCAGGATATCGGGAATTACCTGGGACTGACCATCGAGACGGTCAGCCGGGTACTGAGCCGTTTCAACAAGGACGGGCTCATTATTTCCGAACGCAAACTGATCAGGATCATCGACTACGATCGCCTGAAATCCCTGTGCAACTCGCAGTGTGAAACAGCCAAAAAAAATCACCCGTCCAACTGATGCCGGACGGGTGTCAGCGATGAGCGGAATAACCTCTGGAGTGCGAGAACCTCCACCGTATCAGAACTACTACATAAACAGCCTGACAGGGCAAACACTGGTTACTGATCCGGCGGTGTCGCTGGGATACAGCATAGTTTATCGCTCGAACGTTACCTTGATTTAAATCAAAAAAACCGTCTTTACCTCAAATGATTGCCCTGAATTTTCTGGTGGCCTTCAACCTGGGGCTGGTCAGCACGCTGCATTGCTGGGGCATGTGCGGTCCGATTATCGCGGCCTACAGTCTCGGCCTGCCGGACCGCCGGCCATCGGCTGCCTATGTGACATTATTCAACGCGGGCCGGGTCAGCAGTTATATCGTCGCCGGCCTGCTATGCGGCCTGCTGGGTTCCGGGATCGCGGATTTGATCCAGGCATTTCACGGCCAGCAGATCCTGCAAGGACTGGCGGCCCTGATACTCATCCTCATCGGGCTGTATATCGCTGGCTGGCTGCCGCAACTCAGCCGCATTGAAACCACGGGTATGCTGTTGTGGAAACACCTGCAGCCATTAACCGGCAGACTGCTGCCCATCGACAGCACGGCAAAGGCCTATGCCTCGGGATTGATCTGGGGCTGGCTGCCCTGCGGACTGGTGTATTCCGTGCTGCTCTGGAACCTGGCCAACGCCGATGCCCTGACTTCCGCGCTGAACATGCTGGCCTTCGGTCTCGGTACCCTGCCGGGCATGATCACCGCCGGGTTGACCGCCAACACAACGCTCAGATGGCTGAAAAAAACGCACCTGCGGCGCCTGATGGGCGTGATCGTGATCCTTGCGGGACTGTTCAGTGTCTGGATTACCCTGTCGGCGGGGGATCATCATCAGCATGCTCATCCCCGGGCGACTCAGGCACCCGATCACGAACATTCACACCATCATCATCCATGAGGATACGGTGACCTTCGCGCTGCAGGTCTTCGAACTGCCCGGAACCGACTGCCCAGAAAAACCAGTAGATGATCACGCCGACCAGGACCAGGGTAATGAGGATCAACAGGTAAATGATCTCCATGACTAGCGCACCAGCCTGGCGGAATTCAGGACCACGATCAGTGAACTGAGTGACATGCCCAATGCGGCCAGCCATGGCGCCACCATACCGCCAGCCGCCGCCGGGATCGCCAGCAGATTATAGCCAATGGCCCAGGTCAGGTTTTGCCGGATAATGGACCGCGTTCGCCCGAGAATTTCGCGCAATTGCTCCAGGCTGTTCAGTGAATCATTCATAAATACGATATCCGCGCTGTTTTTCGCCAGGTCCGTGCCCATGCCCATGGCTGCGGACAGGTCAGCCGCGGCCAGCACCGGGCCATCGTTGATGCCATCACCGATCATCATAATGCCAGCACCCGACTGTTGACGCTGGCGCAATGCTTCCAGCTTTTCCTCAGGCCCGAGTTCGGCCATGAAATCCGTGATGCCGAGTTGTTCGCACACCCGGGCAACCGCCGTCTTGCGATCCCCGCTGAGTACGGCACAGTGATAACCGTCCTGCCGCAGGCTGTCCAGTACCGTCCCGGTTTCCGCGCGCAACCCGTCTTCGAGATAAAAACAGGCCAGCAGACAATCCCGCTGCGCAAGAAACACCCGGGTCGCGTCCGGGTGATGCCCGTTCATCTGCCCGGTTTCGAGACCGGTTTCCGTCTCGATAAACCGTGCCGAGCCAAGATAATACCGGCCGCCGTTGACCAGGGCGGTGATACCCGCCCCGGGCATGTTCCTGACCTGGCTGACCTCGGGACTCGCGTGGGCGCCGACCGGCCCGGTGAAGGCCCGCGCCAGCGGATGTTCGGAATACTGTTCCATGGCCACCGCGATGGACAGCAGGTCCGCTGGTGCATAGCTGGCAAAGGTTTCCTGATCCACCAGGGCCGGTTTGCCGGTCGTCAGGGTCCCCGTCTTGTCGAAGATGAACTGCCGGACTGCGGCAAAGCGTTCCAGGATATCCTTGCGCCGCGACAGGATGCCGGCTTTTAGCAGCCGGTCCATCATCGCGGTCATGGCCACCGGCATGGCCAATGCCAGGGCACAGGGGCAGGTAATGATGAGTACCGACACGGTGATGGCCAGCCAGTCATCGGCGCCGCGCGCCAGCCAGTACGCGGCCACCGCAACCGCCAGAACCACGATAAATATTACGAAGCCGGTCGCAACCCGGTTGATCAGTTGCTGTGCCGTGGACTTGCCACCCAGTGCCTTGTTCACCAGATCATGGATCTGCATGACCATGGAATCCCTGCCGACCCGGATCACCTCGCAGACCAGCGGCGAGCTGGTATTGATCATGCCAGCCAGCAGTTCCTCGCCGGGCATGTGCAACCGGGGCAAACTTTCCCCGGTAATAATGGATTCGTCTATGGTGGATTCCCCGTCGATAATGACGCAATCCACCGGCACTGTCTCGCCCGCCTTCACCTGTATGCGATCGCCGGTCTTCAGATCGGCCACGGCCAGCTTTTCGATACGACCCATGCTGTCTTGCCGGCTGGCGATCACCGGCACGATCCGTGAGAAGGC
>JBFGPT010000090.1:0-6204 GCA_041564575.1 Gammaproteobacteria bacterium
CAGGCAATGGCCTGTGGTGGATGGGTCTGGGGATTTCTTTGGAGGCCACCGGTTCCGGTCACCAGGCCCTGCTGGCCTATCAACGCGCACGGCAGGATGCCAACCTCACAACCAGCATCGCGAAATACCTGGATAGCCGCATCAGCAGCCTGAACAAGAAACTGCAATCATGAACAACAACACGCGTAAAAAGATCCGCATCGGCGATCTGCTGGTCGAACACAGTATCATCAGCCAGGAAATTCTGGAAAAGGCTCTCTCGGAACAGAAAAAATCCGGCCGCAAGCTGGGCCACGTGCTGGTGGAGAATGGCTACGTCGATGAGGATCAGATTCTCGAGGTGCTGTCCGAACAGCTCAAGATCCCGTTCATCGATCTCAAGCATTACAAGTTCAACCCCGATGTCGTTCGCAAGTTGCCCGAGGTGCAGGCGCGCAGGTTCAGGGCCATACCCCTGGCGGGCGATGACAAGGGTTTGCTTGTTGGCATGGCCGATCCCACCGATATCTTCGCCTATGACGAGATGTCGCGAATACTCAAGGTACCCTTGCGGCTTGCGGTCGTGCGCGAATCAGACCTGTTACACACGGTGGATATTGTTTACCGCAAGACCGATCAGATCACCGGGTTCGCCGAGGAACTCAGTGATGAATTTACCGAGGGCGATGTCGATCTGCAGGCGCTGGTTTCCGATGCCGACCTTGCTGACGCCCCGGTCGTCAAGTTGTTGCAGTCCCTGTTCGAGGACGCCATCCAGATCAATGCCTCGGATATTCACATCGAACCAGACGAGGAAGTTCTGCGCATCCGCCAGCGTGTGGATGGCGAATTGCAGGAACAGACCATTAATGAATCTCGGGTCGCGGCGCCGCTGGTATCACGCCTGAAACTCATTGCTGGTCTGGATATCTCGGAAAAACGCCTGCCGCAGGATGGCCGATTCAGTATCAATATCAAGTCACATGTTGTGGATGTGCGTATTTCGACAATGCCGGTACAACATGGCGAGTCAGTGGTCATGCGCCTGCTGGATCAAAGCCGGGGGACCTATGACCTTGAGGCTTTGGGCATGCCGGATCGCGTCATCAAGTCATTCAAACAGGTCATCAGGCGACCGCATGGCATGGTGCTGGTGACGGGTCCGACCGGAAGCGGCAAGACTACCACCCTGTACGCGGCGTTAAAGTTGCTGAACTCGCCGACGAAGAAGATTATTACGGTTGAGGATCCGGTCGAATACCGGCTGGAGCGGATCAATCAGGTCCAGGTCAATCCGGATATCGGCCTGACCTTCGCGTCGGTCCTGCGTTCCGCATTACGCCAGGATCCGGATATCGTGCTGATTGGTGAAATCCGTGACGAGGAAACCGCCGAGATCGCCGTGCGTGCCGCCATGACCGGGCACCTGGTGCTTTCCACCCTGCACACCAACAGCGCGATCAGCACCATCAACCGTTTGCTCGACATGGGTGTCAAGAGTTACCTGCTGTCTACCTCGTTGCACTCGATCGTGGCCCAGAGACTGGTAAAAAAAATCTGTGAAAGTTGCGCCCAGACCACGGAACTGGACGCGGAAATGATCGAGTTCGTCAAACACGTGGGCGGCGAACATGCGACCAAGGGCAGTTTCAAGCGCGGCGCGGGATGTGCGCATTGTAATTACACGGGCTATGACGGACGCGTGGGTATCTATGAATTCCTGGAGCTGGATAACCAGCTTTCCAAGGTGCTGGGCAAGGGGGATACTGCCGAGTTTGCCGAGATTGCGCGTTCCAGGCCGGGATATTTCTCACTGGAGCAGACCGTGTTGTTATATGCAATGAAGGGGATTACGACCATAGACGAAGCCCTGAGGATATCCGCGGATATCGACGTGGATTTGCCACTCGTGGAGCGCAAGGGCGATACCGATCTGTCCGCCGAGTCCGTCTAGGTTTCCGGGATGGCAGTCTATCAATACAAGGGACGCAGCGGTGCCGGCCAACTGGTCGAAGGCACGATCGAGGCGCAGAGTATCGATGCCGTCGCCAGCCAGTTGTCCAGTAACCGCATTACCCCGATAAATATCACCGAGACGGGACAAGCCGGTGAGGATTTCACGGAGTTTTTTCGCCGACTGAATTCACCCAGGCCGGGCCTGGATGAACTGGTGTTGTTCAGCCGGCAAATGTATTCCCTGATGCGCGCCGGCATTCCCATTGTCCGGGCCATGACCGGGCTCATCCAGTCCACGCGTAATGTCTACCTGGTGAACGCCCTGCGTGATATTCGCACCCACCTGGAGTCGGGGCGCGAGTTGTCCAGTGGACTTGCCCGGCACAAGGATATCTTTACACCGCTTTATATCAGCATGATACGGGTCGGTGAAAATACCGGGCAAATGGAAGAGGCCTTCCTGCGCCTCACCCATTACCTGGAACTGGAAAAAGATACGCGCGAACGGGTCAAGTCAGCGCTACGCTACCCGGCCATGGTGATCTTTGCCATGGGCATTGCCATAACCATTATCAATATCTGGGTGATCCCGGCCTTCGCCAAGGTATTTGAGCGTGCCGGGGCGGATCTGCCCATCTTTACCCGGATACTGATGGCGACCTCGGATTTTTTCGTCAATTACTGGGCCTGGATGCTGGCCGGACTGGTGATGCTTGTCATCACCATACACACATACGTCGGCACCGAACAGGGTCGTTATGCCTGGGGCCGGCTCAAGATCCGCCTGCCACTGGTGGGCGATATTATATTTCGCGCCACGCTGGGGCGCTTTGCCAGGGCGTTTGCCATGTCGCTGAAGTCCGGTGTACCGATCATACAGGCCCTGACGGTTACGGCGGATGCCGTCGACAATCCCTTCGTCGCGGAACATGTTCTGAACATGCGATCGGGTATCGAACGCGGTGACAGTGTTACCCGCACGTCAACTGCAACCGGCATGTTCACGCCGCTGGTGTTGCAGATGATGATGGTGGGCGAGGAAACCGGCCGGGTGGATGAACTCATGGATGAGGTGGCCGGTTATTATGAACGCGAAGTCGATTATGACGTCAAGAATCTGAGTTCTATCATTGAGCCGGTCATGATTGTGCTGATCGGTGGCCTGGTACTGGTTCTGGCGCTGGGTGTATTCCTGCCCATGTGGGACCTGGCCTCGGTCAGCTTCAACAATACCCGGTAATTCTCTTGGAATTATCCGGCCTCAAGCGTTCCCTGTCGCGGTTCGAACTGGGCGTGTGCATCATTATCATATCCGTGCTGATTTATTATGCTATCGTCAAAATATCGGAGTTGACCGTGCAGACGGAAATTACGGGGATCCGGGTGATTATCCGTAACATGCACAGCAATCTGGACCTGTATAAATCGGAATTCATTATCAGTGGCAGAACAGAGGCGATGACGGACATGATCGGCGCCAACCCGGTCGGTAAAATATTTCCACCCATGCAAAATTACCGGGGAGAATTCGATGCGCCCGATCCCCTACGATTCTCGCCGGGAGACTGGTACTTTGACAGGACGGCCGGGCATCTCGTCTATCTTGTCATCCATACGGATCGTTTCCTCAGCCCTGTTGCACCACCGCCGCGGATCCGCCTCGTACTGCAACCTGTGTACCGGGATCGGAACAGCAATGGCAGGTATGATAGCGGGATAGACATGATCAGGGGTCTGCGACTGGACAAGGTTGAACCCTATGAATGGCGGTAACTGATCGGTATGTCCGGCGAAAGCGGTAGCGTTTACCTGTTGATCAACCAGTTCCTGGCCATCATGGGTGCCGTATTTTGCCTGGTCGGGATGTTGCTCATAATCGTGCCTTCGAGGACATTGAAAATTATCGGCCTGTTGAATGTCTGGGTCGATACCGATCGCTGGTTCAGCATCCTCAACAGCGGCGTCAAATCAGAAGCCTTTATCTATCGGCATCACCGCATGTTCGGCGGTCTGATCCTGCTGGCCAGTTGCTGGATACTCTGGACCCTGGTCTTACATCAATCGGCCGCGGAGTTTCGTAACCTGACCGTACCGGGACTGAGCCCGGCCGCCAGCGGCTGGTTGATGGATTCCGTTCTCTTCCTGATCAGCCTGACCAGCGTATTTTTCATGGTGCTTGGCCTCGTGATATTTACCCGGCCCAGCCTCCTCAAGGCCCTGGAACGCAGCATGAACCGCTGGATCGAGGCCGGCGTTACGGCCCGATTCAATAAATCCCACCATGAGGCCGATGACTACCTTGCGCGCCATCCGCGTCTGATAGGCGTTTTCATCCTCTGCGCCGGGCTGTACCTGGTACTGAGCACGGCCGTGATGTTGTTCGCATGAGACAGGCGCGCGGACGAAGCAGGGATCGGGTCCGTGATAAAGTGAGAAATAGTTCATAATAATATTGAATATCAGTAGTTTATAGGCTAAACTGATTGTGATTTATTAGAATTAGGTCACACTTTTGGTGTTTGCATAGCCAAAAGGCAACCGAGTTGGGACGATTTTTGCCTTTATCAGGGCTTATGACCGGTTTTATTGGCTCGCAGGGCGGCGGGTCACCCCGGATCGATGTCGAGGACGAGGACATGGGCCACTGGCCGCGGCCAGTAACCGACGATCCGATCAATCACCATCTGACCCGGGTCAGATTATGCAAGAGGAACGAGTTATGAAAATCAAGCAAGCGGGTTTTACCCTCATCGAGCTGGTGGTCGTGATCACCATCCTCGGCATCCTGGCGGCCTTTGCGCTGCCGCGTTTCACGAACCTTGAGACGCAGGCGCGGATTGCTTCGCTTAACGGCCTGGCGGGTAGTATGCGTGCGGCCGCCGCACTCGCGCATGGCCAGTGGCTGGCTGAAGGTGCAACGGCGGGCGGTACTACCATCGATGTTGAAGGTGCTACAGGTATCACCATGAGCAATGAAGGTTATCCGACGGTGGCGTCCACCGGCATCGATTCCATGTTGCAGGATACCACCGGCTACAATAATCCGGCTGCCGGTGTGTACCAGTTGCGATCTTCGGCAACCTGCCAGGTATCCTATACCCTGGGCGGAACCGGCAATACACCGCAGGTCAATCCCGTGACGACCGGGTGCTGATCTCATCATAACGATGATCTGAAAAAACGGCAGCGATCAGCTGCCGTTTTTTTATGCACGATAAATTTCAATGATCACGCCAATGTCCGGCAAAGCCGGCGGGATATTCATCACGATTTTTACAATCGCTACGCCGGCTGTAGCGATACTCGGGCAGGGATTCTCGACCGAGAACCTCTCCATCATACACCTGCTGCAGATATGCGGTTTTTTTCTTCTGCTCGTAGCTGTCACCGCAGACGGCGCCGCTGTCCACCGCGAAGTCCTGATATGGGCGGTCGGCCTGCTGCTGGTCCTGGTACCGCTCTCCCTGATCAATCCGGTCAACTACAATGGGCTGTACGGTTTTTTCCATTATTTTACCCTCATCATCTGGTATGTCGTGATGTGCGGCGCGCCCGGCCGCGAGCGCCACTGGCAGTGCTTCATGGATACTGTACTGATCCTCGGTGCGCTGACCGTGTTCTATGCCCTGTATCAATCATACGTGTCTGGTGTCGAGGCGAAGGCGTTTTTTGTCCAGCAAAATACCTGTGCGGCGTATTTAAATATCGTGATTTTCCTGTTGCTGGCCGGGTGGCGCAGGCTGGTCGGCCTGCGACTTCAGGTAATTTCATCGATCTTCCTCGCCGTTTTGTACTTCGCCCTGTTTACGATCGCCGGCCGGGGCGCCTTGCTCGGTAATCTTGCCGGTTTGCTCTTCGTGTACTATTCCCTGGTCAGGTCCGGGCAGGGAAGACGGCTGAAAAACATGACCGTCTGTATCCTGGTGACCTTTGTTCTGGCGGGTGTCCTGAACCAGTGGAATGTCGGCAGCCGCTTTCTGGATCTCGGACAGGACCTGGTCAGGATCGAAAACGCGGGTGGCGATGCCGGGAACCGCAGTTCGGTATCCGAACGGTTGCTCATCTTCAGGGCCGGGCTGGACATGCTGCACGATACCCCCTGGTATGGCAGCGGTTATGGCAGTTTTCACATGCGTTACCCTGCGTATCAGTCATTGCAGGATACGAGTTCCGGACAATACGCGCACAATGATTACCTGCAGGTGCTGATCGAACTGGGATATCCCGGCTTGCTGCTTGTCGCCGGCCTCGCTGTTTTAATCATTTACA
>JBFGPT010000091.1:0-6163 GCA_041564575.1 Gammaproteobacteria bacterium
ATGTCCTCGTCCGTCATGCTGGCCACCATGGCTTTCAGTTCCGGGTATTTACCAAAGAATTTCTCGCGCACGTAGGCCCCGTCCCTGGCCTTGTAGGCCTGGTATTCGCCGTCGACGCATTCCTCCATGCGCTTGTACAGCAGGCCGGTAGTGTCACGGGCCAGCAACGGATCCCAGTACGCGCCCCAGATCACCTTGATGACGTTCCAGCCGGCGCCGCGAAAGGCCGCTTCCAGTTCCTGGATGATCTTGCTGTTACCGCGCACCGGTCCGTCGAGGCGCTGCAGGTTGCAGTTGATCACGAAGATCAGGTTGTCCAGTTTTTCGCGGGCCGCGAGACCGATAGCGCCCATGGATTCCGGTTCATCCATCTCGCCGTCACCCATGAATGCCCAGATCTTGCGGTCAGTGTCCGGCAGCAGGCCGCGGTGTTCGAGGTAGCGCATAAAACGCGCCTGGTAGATGGCCATCAGCGGTCCGAGTCCCATTGACACCGTCGGAAACTGCCAGTAATGCGGCATCAGCCAGGGATGGGGATAGGAACTGAGTCCCTTACCATCGACTTCCTGCCTGAAGTTGCTCATCTGTTCCTCGGTGATTCGGCCGCCGAGAAAGGCGCGTGCATAGATACCCGGCGCGGAATGTCCCTGCACGAACAGCAGATCGCCGCCATGGTTCTTGCTCGGGGCATGAAAGAAATGATTGAAGCCGACATCGTAGAGGGTCGCCGAAGAAGCAAAGCTGGCAATGTGCCCACCTAGTTCGGAACTGTAGCGGTTGGCCTTGACGACCATGGCCATGGCATTCCAGCGCACCAGCGAACGTATGCGCCACTCAATGGCGGGGTTTCCCGGTGACGGTTCCTCCTTGTGGGGCGGGATGGTGTTCAGGTAGGCGGTGTTGGCCGAGTAGGGCAGGTAGGCACCGCTGCGCCTGGCCTTTTCGATCAATGATTCGAGCAGGAAATGTGCCCGATCAACGCCTTCGGTTTCGATGACAGATGTCAGGGCATCCAGCCATTCCTGTGTTTCCTGCGGGTCGATGTCTTTGTCCGGTTCCGACATAGCTCTGGTGAGTTGTTTTTATTTTCCTGCGCCTGAATTGCAATTTTATTGCAATCCGGCTGAACGTCTATTGACATTAACACAGGACCGGCCGGGATGTCTGTCCTGGGTCAGTGTATTTTGGTAGTATCAATGCATTATTGATGCCATTTTAGGTACACGCATATCCATAGTATAGCGAACCGCGACTGAACACCATGCCTGTCAAACTCAAACAGATCTCCGAACTGCCTTCCGAAAAAATACTGGATCAATCCGCCAACTGGATCATGATACTGCCGGAGAAAACCACGCCATCGCTGTGGCTGCGCGTGCCCTACGGCAAGCTCGTCCGGAAGTTCAGGGACCGGCTTGACAAGGCGGAAAGAAACGAGCCGCTGACGCTGGATTTGCCTAACAAGCCGCATTCACATCTGAGCCTGGCCTGCCTCGGCCGGGATATCGGAATGTTCAAATTGCTGACGACGGCACGCAAGCTCGTGGCCGGTCATCGCAGTTTTCATCCGAAAGAACTCTCGCTTCTGGTTATGGGGTTTGACGGCGAGCAGACCGAACGCCTGTACGAGGCCCTGATCAGCGCAGCGCTTGCCACTACTGCCGATTTGCCGGGATACAAGCAGAAGAAAGACCGTCATAAGCCGCTGCAACAGATCAGTATCTATGGCTGTGAGCGGCAGGACGGGTTTGCACGCTGTTTCGCAATGGCCGAGGGTAACGCACTGGCCCGGCGTCTGAGTATGTTACCGCCCAACAAGCTCACGCCCGCCGCCTACCGCAAGGAAATCGAAAAGCTGGCCAGGGTAAGGCGCTGGCGTTACACGTTTTATGATGTCAGTGAACTGAAAAAGAAAAAAGCCGGCGCCTTTCTCGCGGTGTGCCAGGGCAGCCCTGAGGCGGATGCCGGTATCGTCAGGCTGTCCTACAAGCCCGGGAACGGCAGTGGACCAAAACTCTGCCTGGTCGGCAAGGGTATCTGTTATGACACCGGTGGCACCAATCTGAAGCCGGCCAAATTCATGTTCGGCATGCACGAGGACATGCAGGGCAGCGCGATTGCATTGGGCACTTTTCTGGCCCTGTCAATGTTGAAAGTCGATTTTGCCATGGAGTGCTGGCTGGCGCTGGCCATGAATCACATCGGTCCACGGGCCTACAAACCCAACGATGTTGTCACGGCCTGCGATGGCTCCAGCATTGAGGTGGTGCATACCGATGCCGAGGGTCGAATGGTGCTGTCCGACACCCTGGTGCTTGCTTCAGGTGAAAAACCCGGTTTGATCATCGATTACGCAACACTGACCGGCGCATGTGTCTATTCCCTGGGAACCGCCTACAGTGGCGTATTCAGCAACCGTGATGAAATCCTGCCGCTCCTGATCGAGGCCGGACGCGACAGCGGTGAGCGGGTCTGGCCGTTCCCGATAGACGAGGATTATGATGAGGCGTTAAAGAGCGACATCGCCGATATCAAACAGTGCGCGCTGGAGGGCAACGCCGATCACATCCTGGCCTCCAGGTTCCTGCAACGGTTCATCAAAAACGACACGCCTTGGGTACATGTTGATTTATCCAGTAGCAACCGCAAGGGCGGGCTTGCGCATATCCCGACCGATACGACAGGTTTTGGCATTCGTTTCAGCCTCGATCTATTGCTGGACAAACAATTACTTGCAGTGCTGGGGCAACGACGTCAAACCAAAGCCCGCCGGAAACGCTGATCGAGATAATCACGGTGGTCCAGGATGGACAATCCCCGGGATTTTACCCAGATGGGTAACAGGTCTGACTGGTGACCGTCATCCTGATGACGAACCCAGGGACATAAACCCGACCGGGTATGATGCAAAGCCCGGTTTTAACAATCCGATCCGGATTATCCCGGTATTTCACGCTCTTGCTTACTGCTTGAATCTTGTCACTTTGTAACTAACAATAAAACGATGCCTGTCAGCTATCAAAATCTCGAACAATTTAATCCCTACTCAAGCTTCCATGAGTCGGCGATGGGTGTCTTACAGGTCCTGCGTGCCCGCTTGCAGTTCGATTTGTGGATGGTGACCCGTACCGTTGGTGATGACTGGATCGTGCTTGCCGCGGAAGATCATGGCTACAACGTCAGGGACGGTGACATCTTTGCCTGGTCGGATTCTTTTTGCTACCGCATGACGCAAGGGCTGGGGCCCAATATCGCGGTCAACTCGGACAAGATACCGGCTTATGCCTGCGCCCCGATCGGCGATCAGGTGCGTATCGGCGCCTATATCGGCATCCCGCTGGTACACAGCGATGGCAGCCTGTACGGTACGCTGTGCGCGATTCATCCAACACCGTTGCCGGCTTCCATAGAGTCGGAATTCGAATTTATCAAGTCACAGGCCAGACTGTTGTCTACGCTACTCAGCGCGGAATATCAGAAAGATGCGGTTGCCAGTGAGCTTGAACTGGAAAAACGCAATTCAAAAATCGACGAACTGACCGGTGTTTATAATCGCCGTGGCTGGAATGATTTCCTGAGGGTGGAAGAAGAGCGCTGCATTCGCTACGAGAGCACAGCGGCCATCGTCATTATCGACCTTGATGACCTGAAAAAAATCAACGACACCCATGGCCACCATGAAGGGGACCATCTGTTAAAGAACACGGCGAACTGCCTGAAAAGTATCGTGCGATCATTTGACCTTATTTGCCGTATCGGGGGTGATGAATTTGCTATCCTGGTGGTCGAAACGAGCGAGGAAGCCACAAACCACCTGGTAGAGCGAATCGATAACCGCCTGCGCTTGGAAAATATCGCGGCCTCCGTCGGCTGGGCAATTCGCAACGGCGGTAACTCGCTGGCCGAGGTGATGGTTCTGGCCGATCAAAACATGTACGCAGTCAAGTCGGTGAAAAAACAGCAATAGCAACCCCGGCTAGCGCGATGATGCCCTTGCGGCATCAGTGATTGTTATACAACCATTTCAGCAGGGCATCCTGCACCTCGGTACCCGTCCAGTTTTGCACGCCGCGGTGATTCTGCAGGGACACCAGGATAAAGGTACTGCCGGATTTCGTCGTGACGTAACCGGCCATGGAACGTACGTCCCTGAGCAGGCCGGTCTTGATCCGCATGCTGCCGGCCTTGATATGTCCGTTTAACCTTTTTTTCATCGTGCCATCCAGCCCGGCGATCGGCAGGGAGCTGAGAAATTCCGGTTGAAACGGCGATTGCCAGGCCTGTTCCAGCAATTCTCCGAGCGTCATTGCGCTGATGCGTGCATTGCGCGAGAGTCCCGAGCCGTTTTCGACGACGACGCCCGTGGCATCAATGCCCTTGCTCTGAATCCAGTCCCTGATCACCGCCTCGCCGGCGGACTTCGTCGCGGGTTTGGCGCCGGCTTCCTTGGCCAAAGTCAGCAGCAGTTGCCTGGCCATGACGTTGTTACTGTGTTTGTTGACGTAGTGGATGATATTCGAGAGTGGACGGGAGAATTGTTTGTGCAACATTATCGCGTTTGCCGGGGTCTTGCCGGTCCGGCCCGAGCCCGTGATCGTACCGCCCATCTCCTGCCACAGTGATTTGAACACGCCGAACAAAAACTGCGAGTTATTGCTTACGCTCCTGAGCAATTCCCGATCCCCGCAGCGCGACGGGTACTGACCGCTGAATTCAACGATAGTCTGGCCGTTGTTGTTTTCGGTTACATGCATTTTCAGGGAATTCCTGAGTCCGCGGCATTTGCCCTGGATCAGTTGCACCTTGTTACGGATGGTCAGGGTCGATGACGGCGGATCGGCGTAGATATGCAGGCGGTTGATGTACGGGATCAGAACGAAGTGCTGCGCCGTGAAATTCAGCAGGGCCGCATCCGGGAAAGCGTTATACGCGCGGTAGGGTTTCCGGTCGAAATCGCCGGTCGTGCCCGGCTCCGGTTCGAACAGGGTATTGTCGATGATCAAATCACCATTGATGTACTTGATTCCGCGTAGTTGCAGGGTATACAGCATATGCCAGAAGGTCTCACGGACCAGAAACGGGTCACCCCCACCTTCGATGATCAGGTTGCCATTCAGGGTGTTGCCGTTGGTCGTGCCGTCCGTGTGAAAGTGGGTTTCCCAGACATAGTCGGGGCCCAGGATCTCGAGGGCCGCCAGGGTCGTGATGACCTTCATGACCGAGGCCGGGTTCCTGGATACGGTTTCACGATAGCTTATCAACGGCGTCTTCAGTCCGACTTCCTTGATGTAGACACTCATGGAATCGTGCGGCAGCTTGTGCTTGTTGAGCACCCGGGTGACCTCCGCGGGCAAACCGGGACTGGCCGTGACCGGGGCGGACACGAGCAGGCAGGTCAGGAACAGGATTCTGGACAACATGTATCGGAGTTATCAGGCAATATGGTCGAATTGCAGTTTCAGTAGCCAGGCGCCCCAGGCGAAGGCCAATATCATAAGGATTGTGCCAGAAGTATCAAATAACACGGCAACCTCGCGGTGTTTTTCCAGCATGTTGAGTTCACCCAGTATGCTGTTCCAGTCATGATAGCCGGGCCGGTCATGTCCGGTAACGCCGCCGAGCAACACGAGGTCCTGGTGCAGGGCATCGTTGACATAGGGTGCGCAGTCCATCAGGTTTTGCGCCAGCCACCACAGGCCGACGGACGCGGCAAAGGGATTATGCTGCTGCACGAGAAATACCAGCATGACGATGAGCGGCATCAGGCATTGCGCCAGCGTACCGCCCAGCTTGGTCATGAAATAACCGAAGGGACTGAAGATGATATGTCCCGCCTCGTGAAACACCAGGTTGATGTTGTGCAGGAATGAATTGCCGATGGCGTTCGTCTCGAAATCCATCATGATGAAGCGCCAGCCGAGCACCAGTAAACCAATGAACAGCAGGACCCTGCCGTAAAAGTACAGGGCTTCGGTCCGTTCATTCACGTAAAACAGGCTGGCTGACAGACGGGCGAGGATGCTGTCTGCCGAATTCTCCCCGGCGGACATTGACTGCGTGGTGGTTTCGCCGGCAAAGCGTTGCTTCATCCACTTCGTAAACACCAGGCCACAGGCGGGGCATCGGTCCGGATCGGATCGATCCCCGGGCGCACGCACGTGGC
>JBFGPT010000092.1:0-6124 GCA_041564575.1 Gammaproteobacteria bacterium
CCGAGATCAACGTCACCAGCCCCACCTGTATCCGGGAACTGGACCGGGCCTGCCAGCTGGATATCGCCGGCGACCTGATCGAGTTTTTAATAACCGCCCGCACACAGGGACGGGAACACTCACCCTGAGCATGCAAAACGCTGTAGACTTGCCTGCCATGCCGACCGACACGTTGCCATAGTGGTTGCCGTAAGCGCCCGTCCGGAAATTACCGTCTTCGACCGCTTCGGCCTGACCCTGTGCCTGGCGATCATCCTGCACGGCATTATCATTCTCGGCGTCACCTTTGCCCCGGAAGACAAGCTGCAACCGCGCTATAACACCATGGAAATCATCCTCGTGCAGCAACGCAGCCAGGAGGCACCCGAGGACGCACAAATCCTGGCGCAGGCCAACCTGGAAGGCGGCGGTGATACTGCCGAGGAGGTTAACCCGGCAACACCGACCCCGGCGCCGTTTCCCGAACAGACCCCGGAGATCACGGCGCCACCCCCGATCGAGGAAATGCCGCCCCCGGAACCCGCCCCACCACCGACCCCCGAGATTGTTTCGGAGACGCCCCTGGCAGAACCCGTGGTCGAGACCGAGACCCTGGTCGCCAAGACCGAGGTCGCGGAGGTCAATGCGCCGGTCGAAACGCTGAAACCGGAACCGCAGGAAACTCCCGCCGAGACCCGGGAGGCGCAGGTGGAAGAGACCGTTAAAACGGAGAAACCGGTGGAAAAGGCCGAAAAACCCGTGCCGGAAAAACCGCGCCGCATCCGGCCGACGGCGGCCGCCCTGCTGACCAACAGCTTCAAGATCGCCTCGCTCAGTGCCGAGATCCGCCGCAAGATGGAGACGAAGGCGGAGCGCCCGCGCCGCAAGTTCATCTCAGCCAGCACCAAGGAATTCCGCTACGCCTCCTATATGGAGGCCTGGCGCGCCAAGGTTGAACGCGTCGGCAACCTGAATTACCCGGACCAGGCCCGGCGGCAAAGACTGTCCGGCAGTCTGATCCTGGACGTGGCCCTGAACCAGGATGGCAGTATCAACCAGATCACGGTGCGCCGTTCATCGGGCCACAAGATCCTCGACGATGCAGCCGTGCGCATTGTCGAACTGGCCTCACCGTTCGCGCCGTTTCCCGATCACATCCGCGCCGAGACCGATATCCTGCACATCACGCGCACCTGGCAATTTCTCAACAACCGCGGCTTCCGCTAAAAACCTGCCCTGCCGCCTGTCTCAGGACAGGAACATGTGGTAGGCCGGGTTGCCGGTTTCCTCCCAGTACGGCATGCCGAGTTCATCGAGGAAAGACTGGAATTCGGCGCGCTCGGCTTCCGGCACCTGGATGCCCATCAGCACACGGCCATAGGCGGCGCCATGGTTGCGGTAGTGAAACAGGCTGATGTTCCAGCGATCGCCGGTGCGGGTCAGGAACTGTCACAGCGCCCCGGAACGCTCCGGGAATTCGAATCGGTACAGGACTTCGTTTTCGATCTGCGGCGCATGTCCGCCCACCATGTAGCGCACATGCATCTTGGCCATCTCGTTCTTGCTGAGATCGGCCACCGGGTAGTTCTTCTCGCGTAAATGTTCGATCAGTTTTTCCTTCTCCTCGCGGCCGTGACGCAACTGGATACCGGCAAAGACCTGGGCATCGGTGTTATCGGAATATCGATAATTGAATTCCGTGATCTGCCTGGGCCCAAGCGCCTGACAGAACTCATGGAAGCTGCCGGGCCGCTCGGGTATGGTCACCGCGATCAGGGCCTCGCGGGACTCGCCGAGTTCGGCCAGTTCGGCGATGTGACGCAGGCGATCGAAATTGACATTCGCCCCGCTGAAGACGGCGATCAGTTCCCGGTCACGCAGGTTTTCGCGCGCGATGTACTGTTTCATCCCCGCCAGGGCCAGGGCCCCGGCCGGCTCGGGAATGGCCCGGGTGTCCTCGAAGATGTCCTTGACCGCGGCGCAGATACCATCGACGTCCACCAGCAGGATCTCATCCACCAGTTCGCGCGCGATACGAAACGGTTCAACACCGGCCTGGCGTACCGCGGCGCCATCGGCAAAGATCCCGATCTTGTCGAGCTTGACGCGTTCGCCCGTCCTCAAGGCTTCGTACATACACGGCGCTTCATCCGGTTCGACGCCGATGATACTGACTTCCGGGTGCAGGGCCTTGATATGCACGGCCATGCCTGCTATCAGGCCGCCACCCCCGACCGGCACGAACACCAGGTCCGGCGTGGCAGGGTGCTGCTGCAGACATTCCACGGCAACCGTGGCCTGCCCTGCGATCACCAGCGGGTGATCGTAGGGCGGGATGTGGCATTTACCTTCACGCTCGGCCAGGAGCAGCGCATGTTCCATGGCCTCGTCGTAGGTATTGCCATGCAGGACGATGTCGCCGCCGAGGCGGCGCACCGAGGCAACCTTGATCTCGGGTGTGGTCTTGGGCATGACAATGGTGGCGTCGATACCGAGGCGCGTGGCCGACAGCGCCACGCCCTGGGCATGATTGCCAGCGGAGGCCGCCACCACGCCACAGCGGCGCTGCTGTGCATCCAGCGATACCATCATGTTATAGGCGCCGCGCAACTTGTATGAGAATACCGGTTGCTGATCTTCGCGTTTCAGCCAGATGCGGTTACCGGTACGCTCGGACAGCACCGGTGCACGGTCCAGCGAGGTACGCAGGGCCACGTCATAGACGCGGTCACTGGCCGCGTCAATAAATGCTTTGTATTCATCAAACATCAACATAAGATAACAACCTAAAAAGGCTATTAAAACTTTATTTGTCATTCATCAAGCAATGAGTCAGGACAAGGCCAAACAGGCGGCCGCCAAAGCGGCGATGGAATACGTGCCGGAAGACGCTGTAATCGGGGTCGGCACTGGCAGCACCGTCAATTTTTTCATCGATGAACTCGCCACCATCAAGCACAAAATCCACGGCGCAGTCGCCAGTTCAGTGATCAGCGCCAAGCGCCTGGTTGATCACGAAATCCCGCTGCTCGATCTGAACAGTGTGATCGAGATCCCCGTATATGTCGATGGTGCCGACGAGATCACCCGGCACAAGGCCATGATCAAGGGTGGGGGCGGGGCCCTGACCCGTGAAAAGATCGTCGCCGCAGTCAGCCGGCAATTCGTCTGCATTGCCGACGAGAGCAAGCTGGTGAAGGTACTGGGCACGTTCCCCCTGCCGGTGGAGGTGATCCCCATGGCGCAGAGTTACGTGGCGCGGGAACTGGTCAAGCTCGGCGGCCGGCCGGTTTTACGGGAAGGCTTCGTCACCGATAACGGCAATGTCATCCTTGACGTGCATCAGCTGAAAATCCTCGACCCCCCGGAACTGGAAGACCGCATCAACCAGATTACCGGCGTGGTGACCAATGGCCTGTTTGCACACCGAGGTGCCGATATTGCATTGATTAGCGGAAAAAAAGGGATAAAGGTCCTGAAATAGCGATTTTTTTGTCAAAAAATCCTTTTTTCAGCCGTAATAATTCTATACATTAGGCAAATAATCCACGTTGTGAAAAATATTCATCATCTAAATGCGCCCATGAAGTTGTCCGTATCCGGTGCACTCAATTACTAGGGGACTTTAATTTATGTGGTTTTACCTGATTTATCTCTTGGCAATCATCGTCGTAATCCTGCACTTCACCGGATGGCTGAAACGTCACAATTGCGAATGGATCGTGCTGGTGATGGCCATCGCCATATTTCCCGCCGTGATTTTTCTCTGACCCTGAATCCAATGCCTGCTCCGTGATCGGGCTTTTGCAACGTGTCCTGCAGGCACGGGTGGAAGTCGATCAAAACACCATCGCCGCTATCGATAACGGTCTTCTGGTCCTGATCGGCGTCGAAAAACACGACACCGAGCGCGAGGCCGATCGCCTGCTGGAACGCCTGCTGGGATACCGCGTATTCGGTGATGCTGACGGCAAAATGAACCTGTCGCTCAGGGATACCGGCGGCGGGTTGTTGCTGGTGCCCCAGTTCACCCTGCCCGCCGATACCCGCAAGGGCACTCGGCCATCCTTTAGCCCGGCGTCGGCGCCGGCCGTGGGCAAGCGGCTGTTTGCATACATGCTGTCCCGCGCCCGGGACTTGCACGGTGAGGTCGCCAGCGGCGAATTCGGCGCCGATATGCAGGTCACGCTGACCAACGATGGCCCCGTGACTTTCTGGTTGCAGGTCACGCCCGCGCACCCCGCAACCGGCTGATCCCGCAAGGGATGTTGGCCGTCAGCGATTCATCATCCACCAGGCCAGCAGCAGAGATCCAAGCAACACCAGGGCGCCGATGCATCTTGTCCAAAAGGAAGCGGCCGGACCTGGCCGGAAACGGTGCCGGTAGAAATGTTGCAAGCTCAGGAAAATTACAATGACCGCGATGGTGGCGATAAAACCGACGTTCTCCGAAACCCCCATGAGTTCAAGCGAGCCAGTCGCGGGCCTGCAGATAAGTCTCGTACAGATCCGCTTCCTCGCTGCCGCTGTCCGGCTGCCAGTCATAGTCCCATCGGACCAGCGGCGGCAGTGACATCAGGATCGATTCAGTGCGGCCGCCGGATTGCAGGCCGAACAGCGTGCCACGGTCGTACACCAGGTTAAATTCGACATAACGGCCACGACGGTACAACTGGAACTGGCGCTGGCGATCGCCATATTCAATGTCTTTTCTGCGCTCGACGATCGGCAGGTAGGCCTTGAGAAAATGATCGCCAACGCTTTGCATGAAACTGAAACATCCCTCGAAACCCCACTCGTTCAGATCATCGAAAAAGAGTCCGCCGATGCCGCGCGGCTCGTTCCTGTGCTTCAGGTAAAAATATTCATCGCACCATTTTTTGAATCGATCATAGACATCCTCGCCATAACCCCGGCAGGCTTCGCGCGCCGTTTCGTGCCAGTGCCGCGCATCCTGCATAAAGCCGTAATAGGGGGTAAGATCAAACCCTCCGCCGAACCACCAGACCGGATCCGCCCCGGGTTTCTCGGCAATAAAAAACCGCACGTTCATGTGCGTGGTCGGCACGTAGGGGTTTACCGGATGAATGACCAGCGAGTCGCCGAGCGCCTGGAACCCGCGGCCGGCCAGTTCCGGCCGTTGCGCCGTTGCCGAGGCCGGCAGTTGATCCCCGTGAACATGCGAGAAATTGATGCCTCCCTTTTCAAACACCGCCCCCTGTTCAAAGATGCGGCTGTTACCACCACCACCGCCGGGCCGGTCCCAGGCATCCTCGCGGTACTGAATACCGGGATCATGCTGCAGGATCGCGTCTGTCACCGACGATTGCAGATCCAGTAAATACTGTTTTATCGCGTCGATTTCCATGTGCTTTGTATGTGACGATTCGGCCGCCGCGGAGTTGTTGGAATATCTATCCGGCTAAGGGTATCCTAGTGCGCCCGTATTTTTAAGGTGAAAATCATGGCCGAGCGTAGCGCCAGCATTCAGCGTAACACCAAGGAAACGCAAATCGAGGTTCGCCTCGACCTTGACGGCAGCGGCCGGTCTGATCTGCATATCGGCGTACCCTTCCTTGAACACATGCTGGATCAGGTCGCCCGGCATGGCATGTTTGATCTTGCCGTCGAGGCGCAGGGAGACCTGGAAATCGATGCGCACCACACCGTCGAGGATATCGGCATTACGCTGGGGCAGGCCCTAGGCGCGGCGCTGGGCGACAAGACCGGCATCCGCCGTTATGGACATGCCTACGTGCCGCTGGATGAGGCCCTGTCCAGGGTCGTGCTTGACTGTTCCGGGCGCCCCGGGCTTGAATACAACGCCAGCTATCCGCGGGCGCGGGTCGGTGAGTTCGACGTCGACCTGATCTTTGAATTTTTCCAGGGTTTCGTTAACCACGCCCTGGTAACGCTGCATATCGACAGCCTGCGTGGTCGAAATTCGCACCATATCGCCGAAACCATTTTCAAGGCCTTCGGACGCGCCCTGCGCATGGCAACCGAGCGTGACCCGAGGATGGAAGGAATACTGCCATCAACGAAGGAGCACCTGTAACTTCGCAACGCCCGATTCCACCGTTGCGTGCGGCGGGTGCGCAAGACTGTCCGCTTTGATCAACGGCACGCCCGGCCGGCTCGCCCG
>JBFGPT010000093.1:0-6088 GCA_041564575.1 Gammaproteobacteria bacterium
CCCTCGCCGATGATCGCCCGGCCGGTCAGTTCCTCGATTCCGACCAGCGCCATGAACACGATTACGTACAGCAACACCGGAGCAATGGTGTATGCCAGGTACAAGGCGACTGCCTTGCCTTTGCCAGACTTGCCGGACCTGAACGAATCCAGCTGCCAGTAAAAAACAACGACCGCGATCAGGATATAAATCAAAAGCATCATAACGTGGATCAATCCGCCGGCGCGCTGACTTTTCGTGTCAGGTACCAGATACAAAAAGCGAATGCCAGGACCAGCGCGAAGACAACATAATAACACCACTCGGCCGGCCCGGAATGGCCGTAGGATTCGATACCCGTCAGTTTTTCAAACCGGGACCAGACGGGTGCGGTGATCATGGTCAACACAAAAGCAATCGGCAGGCTGACCAGAACAAGCGCCAGGGCGATTATGGCATTAATCATGAATTTCATTTTTCATGCGCCTGGCCAGCCAGAGCAATCCAGACCACTGGGCTGCACCGAACAGGAAAAACACAAACCACCAGGACAGCAGTACCAGCCGGCTGTTGTACGCGGCCATGTCGTGTGTGCCGAACAGGTCGGATACAAGCAGGGCGACCGGATAAGCCGGCAGGCTGCCGGGAAAACCGAGCAGCAGCATGGAAAAAACCAGGTTGCCCGCCACGTCGCTTTCCTTCGCGCCACTGAAAAAGGCCAGCGCCAGAACGGCAATCAGGATCGAAAGCACACAGTAGATTTTCAGTATGATTGCGGCAGCTTTTATCATGACCGGAACCGCCCGGAACATACGCTCCTGCCCGTCATCATATCATGGCGGAGTTTCACCCTCGACAGCCTGCCGCTTCTTGATTTCCTCGACGTGTTCGATCAGGGAATCGACTGTTTCGTTCAATAACTCCAGTTCTTCAAGCGTCAGTTCATCCAGTTGTTCCAGGTTGTATTCAATCGTCTCGATGATCTTCTTGTGCGGGCGTTGCATCGGCCTCATGAAATAGGTGGTGACGGTAGCCACGATGGTGCCGAAAAACAGGGTCGAACCGATGATGATCCACAGGCCGCCCACGAACTGGGCGGCACTGGAAAGCGGCGCATCGGCGATGCCCGCCGTCGAGAAGGCAGCCACACCCCAGTACAGGGCTTCACCGTAGGTATCGATGGTTGATTCAACGATATCCTTTTCCGCCAGGTATACCCCGCCGGAGAACACCAGCCACAGCACGGCCAGTAATACCAGCATCTTTACAAACGGGGTGTGAACCCAGATGTCGATGATAAAACGCCTGAGGCGTGTACCCGGCGAGTGGTTTTCCATACGTCTTTATGTCTCCAGAATATGAATTGCTGTTCGGGAAAAGATACGGACTTCCATGCCGCTGTGCAATATGCCGCGACCCGATAGCAGGGATGTCATGGTACCTGGTTATTCAGGCGGAGGGCATGACGCGTGATTATGAAAGGTTTCCCAGCCTGCCTGCCCGGTAATCGTCGATGGCCAGCCGGATTTCTTCCGGGGTATTCATCACGAACGGCCCGCTGCCCACGACGGGTTCTACAATCGGCTCGCCGCACAGCAACAGCGCCATTGTGTCGGCCGCGCTGTCGATAGCGATGCAATTCCCGCTACGCTCGAACAAGGCCACCTCGGCCGCCGTGACGGGTGATTCCGCGCCGTGCACCTGTACTACGCCGTTCAGCACCACGAGTGCCGCCGTATAGCCGTCGGGGACGACGAGTTCGTAGCCCTGTTCGCCGGACAGGCGCAAGTCCCAGACGTGCACCGGCGTAAAGGTCCGCGCCGGCCCCGCAATGCCGTCATATTCACCGGCAATAACGCGCAGGTGGCCGCGGCCACCGGCGAGATCGACGACCGGGATATGATCTTTCGTTATGCCCTGGTAGGCCGGCGGCGTCATCTTGTATTTAGCGGGCAGGTTTACCCACAGTTGCGTCATCTCGAGCAAACCGCCATGACGCGCAAAATTACGGCCGTGAAATTCCTCGTGTACGAGACCGGCACCGGCGGTCATCCACTGCACGTCCCCCGGGCCGATGCATCCGCCACCGCCGGCAGAGTCGCGGTGTTCCACCTCTCCCGAGTAAACAATCGTGACCGTTTCAAAACCGCGGTGCGGGTGTTCGCCGACGCCGAGCCGCCGGTCCGTGGGCGGGAACGACATCGGGCCGGCGTAATCCAGCAACAGGAAGGGGCTGAGTTCCGCACCCGGATCGGCATAGGAAAACAGGGTGCGTACGGGAAACCCGTCACCGACCCAGTGGTGGTCCGCGTTGCGCAGCACACGGCGCAATGTCCTGGCAGACCGGTTCATGCTTTCACTCCGGCCGTGGATCTCTGGCTGCCCATTCACGCGCCCGGTCATATGTCTTGTAGGGGAAGCGGCGGACCTCGGCCTTTACAAAGTGGCCGGCAAAGCGTTCCGCGATTTTACCGAGCGCCGAGTCGGTGACCAGCGCGACGCGGGTAATGTTCGCGTGGTGATTTTTTACAAAACGCAAGTGTGAAAACAGGGCTTTAATCGATGCCCAGCCAGGAAAAGTTTCGGTGTGAATAATAATGCCGTTTAATCTGCCGGCCTTTTCAATGAGCGGGTCGATCATTGTTGCCGCGTAATGAAAGTCGCTGCCCGACAAGGGCCCGTCCGGTTCCAGAACAGCGATCAGGGCGTCTTCATCGATTTTAACTGCAAGCATACCAGCCTGGATCAATCCGGGATCAGATTCATTTTCCAGTGGGCGGCCGGTTCATGGTTGCCGGGCAACATGAATCGCAGGTTACAGGCCCGGCATCTCCGCCATTTCCGAAACCTCGAGTGACCCGCCGATATCAACAAACGGGCAGGCTTTTGCGATATCCAGTGCCGCCTCCATTGAAGCTGCCTCGATGATCGTGTAGCCGGACATGGTCGAATTGCCACCCCTGGCGCTGCTGCCATCAGGGTTGACGGTATGGGTATTTTTGAGCGGGTTGGCGGGACTGACCGCGGAATCACCCAGTGATGACAGCCATTCCATGTACTTCCCGAAATGCCGTTTGCCTTCCTCCTGGCTGGAAGGCGGATTGCCACCGAGGTATGTAATCAGGTACTGAGGCATAATTCTTCCTGCGTTTGGCGCTTATATTCATAATAACGCGTATATGCTCACCGTCAATCCGTAGCCTGGCTGCTGAGAGGCGGAATCCCGTGCGAAACACCGCAATTTCAGTCATCATCATTCCGTTCTTCATCCACGGGCCGCTGATCCAGTATTTTCCGTCCGGTGAACATTGCAGAGATTATATTGCCGCCCTCTCTTATCTCGGTGAAGATTACTGCCGCTACATGCATCACGATTACGACCAGCAACACATAAAAGCTGTATAAATGAATCGTGATAAAAGGCTTGCGGAAAGTGCGCATGCTTTCGTAGGCTCCCGCATCGTACATTTGCCTGGCATATGGCACCAATGACCCTGGATCGATACCCGGTGCTGCAATCCATTGGGCGATCCAGTGCCCGAAAGGCGGGTAAAACAGATCTGTGCCGGCAAGAACCAGTCCCGTGACGGCCTGGACCGCGAGAAGGAAAAACAGCGCGACTATTCCGAGGCGGCCCAGGGGGTTGTGCCCCAGGTACTGTTCAGGAGAGCCGGCAATAAAAGAAGCCACGTAGCTGCGAACTGCCCGCAGGAAATTTTTACCACCGGGCAAAATTGACCGCCACCTGGCATAACGGTTGCCAAGGAAGGCCCAGATGAAACGCCAGACAAGGTTCAACACGAAGACATAGCCGATCAAGGCATGCAATGTCTTGAGTATCACCTTGCCTTCATCGGTCACGCCGAGATCGCCCGCATTGAGAATCACCAGGCCGACAACCATCAGGGTGATAACACAGAGCGCGTTAATCCAGTGAAACCAGCGGGTACTCACATCCCACACGGCATAGGATTTCAGTTCAGCCATAATTGTTCTTCTCCTAACCCCTGAATTCAGCGGCGTTTGAGGCGACGCCTGCTTTGCGGGTACAAAAATGGGTGGCGGGTCAAACGACCGTTGCAACTAAATGTTAGACGGCCAGCCACCTATGCCTCCTCCCGCGCCTCAGTCAGCGTCAACAAGATGTCTGCAAACCACGCACAATTCAACCCCAAGGCCTCATCCAGCTCTGTGTCCCTGCCAATCATATCCAATCGACCCGAATGCACCCCGAGAAGGGTCCAGGGAAGAGCCGGGGACCGTACAGTCTTTTCGCGACACACCACGGGGGCCCCGCTTGATCCGCGGTGCGTTCGGGCATCAGTAAGAAAATAGCCGTTGCCCTGGAATCGAAAGGCGAAAGAAGACGCGGTGATTGCGTTCCGAGCGACTGGAAGATTATGCAAGGTGTCATGAAACCCTAACGGAAACCCCACTATCAGCAAAGACGTGCCGATTTCCACCGTGTCTTCATGCGCCAGGAGGTTCTGTGGCCCGAATGCTTCGAATATGACATCTTGCGGCAGTTGTTCCCAGAAAATCTGTATCACGGCAACGTCGATATCGCCTGTCTCGTCAGCCCCTGAAATCCATTGAGACTTTTCGCCCTGGTACAAAGGAATGGAGTAATCAATTGTACGCGTCAGGTTATTCTTGTCGACGTGGAATTTTATGAGCACCCGGTCCGGAAAGTGTTTTGATTTCTCGTCAAAGAATACGTGCCTGCTGGTTACCAAAAACAACTTATCGTCACGCTGGAAAAAGAACCCCGTCGCATTGGTTAAGGAGCTCTGTCCCAAATATGTCGATATCTGTGTAGCACAAAGCAATATTGATTCTGTTTCCATTCGATTCTAGACCCCGCCATCGGGTTTGGCGCTACGCGCGGATTGTGTGAGGTCTGCCCATGGCCGTCTAACGACCAAGCTTAGGAGCGGCGTATTAACTGCGGGCATAATTATTTTGCCTCCTGAATATTCCCCTAAACACTTAACGTCCCGCATCAGCGGCCGGGCACTCTCGTGGTGAGCGGGAGATCCGGCTGCATGCGCTGGTTAGAAACATTAATTATCACTGAAGAACGGAAGTATTTCATCACAGATGGCTGCTGGAGCCTCTTCTGGCAGAAAATGTCCGCAGTTTTCTATGGCTTTACCCTCTATGCAGTTGGCACGCTCACGCCATACACCAAGTACATCGTAGGTGTGATTCACAAATCCTTTGGCACCCCACAAGACTAACAGAGGACACTCAATCTTCTTGTCTATATCCACCTCATCGTGTGCCAGGTCAATACTCGCTGCTGCACGATAGTCCTCACATGAAGCATGGATTGTCTCCGGATTACTGAAGCAGCGTACATATTCGGCAACGGCCTCTTCCGTGAACATCGCCCCTGGCGCACTCCATCGTTTTAATTTTTCCGTGAGATAGTAGGCGGGATCCGCGCTGATCATATGTTCAGGTAAATTATCCGGTTGTATGAGGAAAAACCAGTGATAATAGCCTGTGGCAAAATGTTGGTCAGTAGTTTTGAACATGTGGTAAGTAGGCACAATATCCATTACACATGCCTTCCTGACTTTTTCAGGATAGTCCAGTGCCATTCTGTGTGTCACCCTGGCGCCGCGATCATGACCGGCTACAAAAAAATCGCTATACCCGAAATGCGACATCACTTCCACCATGTCCTGAGCCATTGCACGTTTTGAATAGGGGTAATGATCCGCCGTACTCGGTGGTTTTGAGCTATCTCCATAGCCTCGTAAATCGGGGCACATTACGTGGAAACTATGTGCAAGGCGTGGAGCAACATGATGCCAAATGAGGTGGGTCTGGGGATAACCATGTAACAACAGCAGAGGGCGACCTGTACCGCCATGCACTAGGTTAATTACAGCACCGCTGGTTTTTATTTGAACTCTATCGAAGTCACTTCCGAACATTATTCGATTTGACTTTGTTGACTTCTAACGTCTAAATAAAGGGCCAGAACGCAGCGCTGAAAGCGCGGAGTGGAGGTCCAGCCCAGTAGGGGCGACTTTGATTGATTTGTTAGGTTTTTTTCGAAATAAGCCAATACGTAATTCCAAGAGCGCATACTACTGCC
>JBFGPT010000094.1:0-6048 GCA_041564575.1 Gammaproteobacteria bacterium
CGCGGCGCTCGGCCAGCGCATCTATTTCGGCAGCAAGGACAGGCACCTGAAAACCGGTGAACACAGTTACCGTTTCCGTTACCGTACCAACCGGCAACTGGGGTTTTTCGAGGAGCACGATGAACTGTACTGGAACGTCACGGGCAATGACTGGGATTTCCCGATCGAACGGGCCAGCGCTCTGGTCCGGCTGCCTGACGGCATTGCGACTTCAAATATCCGGGTCGAGGCCTACACCGGGGCGCAGGGCGCCAAGGGCCAGGACTACCGCGCCGAGGTCAGGGGCAATGGCCTGGCCTGGTTCGAAACGACCCGCCCGTTACCACAACGCCACGGACTGACTATCGTTGTGAGTTTTCCCAAGGGTTATATCGACGAACCAACCGCGCAAGACAAACTCGGTTACCTGATCAATGACAACAAGCAACTGCTGTATGCCGGTGCCGGACTGGCACTTGTCCTGGTTTACTACTGGCTGACCTGGATCCGGGTGGGACGGGACCCGGAGGCCGGTGTCATCATGACCCAGTACACGCCGCCAAAAGGCTACTCGCCGGCCTCCATGCGATTTATTGAACGCATGGGTTATGACAATACCTGTTTGTCGGTAGCCCTGGTCAACCTGGCGGTCAAGGGCTATCTGACCATCAGCGAGGGATCGGGCGGTGAATACCAGCTGGAAAAGACCGGCAACCACCGGGTCAGGATGGCGCCCGGTGAAAACGCCCTGGCCAAAGAACTGTTCCGGGGCAGCCCATCTATCAAAATGAAGCAGGCCAATCACAGCCGGTTCCGTGCGGCCAAATCCGCGCACGAGGCCTCCCTGAAACAGGATTACGAGAAGATCTATTTCGTTACCAATACCGGTTACTTCGTGGTCGGCATCCTGATCACCATTATCGCCTTGATTGCCAGTTTTTTTGCCGACCCCGGCTCGATCCGGCCGGAGGCCCTGTTCCTGATCGTATGGCTGACCTTCTGGACCTTTGGCGTCATCGCCATGGTCAAGAACGCCTGGTTCCAGTGGAAACGGATCGGCGAGGGCATTCTGCACGCCATTCCGGCCGTGTTCATTACCGTATTCGCGTTTCCCTTTATCGCCGCGGAATTTTTTGTCTTACAGCAATTGATCCAGCTGACGTCCTACACCCTGGCCGGCCTGATCCTGTTCACGGTACTCGTCAACTGGATCTTCTACGAGCTGCTCAAGGCGCCGACACTGGCTGGCCGGGAATTGCTGGACCGGGTGGAAGGCTTCCGCCATTACATCGAGGTCGCCGAAAAGAACGAGCTGGAATCGCTTTACGCGCCGAACAAGACGCCGGAAAAATTCGAGGAGTACCTGCCCTATGCCATGGCCCTGGACATGGAACTGCAATGGGCCAATATCTTTACCGGCGCCTTCCGTGATCTTGAGGCGAGTGGTAAAAGCTACAGCCCGAAATGGTACCGCGGCTCGCGCTGGAGCGGACATAATCTCGGCAATTTCACCTCCTCCATGAGTTCTTCACTGGCCACGGCCGTCGCGTCCTCCTCGACCGCGCCCGGTTCCTCGTCCGGCGGCGGAGGGGGCGGTTCCTCCGGTGGTGGTGGCGGTGGCGGCGGTGGCGGCGGCTGGTAATTCAACGGTATCGTCATGAACAAGCAAAGGCCGATGCAGTTGCCGCCGAAACCGGAAAAACCCGCGCCGGAGGAATGCTGCGGCCGCGGCTGCGACCCGTGCATCTTCACCTACTACGAACGCGCCCTGAAAAAGTGGGAAGAAAAAGTCGCGAAATTACAGCGGCAGCAACAGCAGTGATTCAAAAACCTGAACACACGGGAGCAATTATGAACACCGTATCAAGATCCATGGCCATTGCCAGTTTAATACTGTTCGCGTCCTGCCTGTCCGCCGATCAGTCACGGGACGGGGATATCGTTGTGGTCAAGACGCCCGAGGAAATGCTATCCAAACAACAGCTACCGTATTTTCACGGCATCTCGTCGGCCACAGCCGGCACCCGGGTCCTGTCCATGAACCTGGTCATGATCCCGCCTGGCGCCAGCGCCGAGGCGCACTACCATGACGGCTATGAGTCGGCGATCTACCTGATCAAGGGCCGGGTCGAGACCCGTTACGGACAGCAGCTCGAGAAAAGCGTCATTAATGAGACCGGGGATTTCATATTCATACCGCCAAATGTGCCGCACCAGCCCAGGAACCTGAGCGACACGGAAACCGCGCTTGCCATCGTCGCCCGCAATGATCCGGACGAACAGGAAAGCGTGGTGCCTTACCCGTCCCGCTGAGTTTCAGTCGTGCGGTGGTGGAGTCTGCCCCAGGCGGATCTCCTCCAGCAGCAGTTCGCGTGGTTCATCAAGCGCCGTCGTGAAACATCCCAGCCCGCCGACGCTGGACAGGTCAAGCCGCCGGCCGGCCGGTGCCGCGGCAACCTCATCCAACGCGATGTATATATGATTGGCCCCGGATGAGAGCTGATACGCGCTGTTAAATCGATCCGTATATTCCTCGTTGCCCTCACTGTGCCAGGTATCGTGGATGCGGCAGGTGATGCGCAGGGGGCGGGGATCCGGGTTGACGATCAGCAATTCCAGCAATGAATACTGCCGCCAGTCGCGCGGAAAATGATCCAGGGCAAATCCCGAGTATTGCGCGGTATCCAGGTTTACCCGCAGCCGCGCATGACCGTCATGTACCTCGATAGCTGACAGGGCATTGCCGCCGATACGGCCGGTTTCAAACGGTGTGGAAAAATCCACCAGTACCGGGAATTGTCGGTGCGCCATGATTTCATCGAAAACATAAACAAACAAACGGTGGTTGAGACCGGCGAATGTCATGACGAGTACCAGTGTCCATAGCCGCAATCGACGTGTGTCCGCGGCACCCAGCTGATGAGCCCGGTAGACCACCGCCAGGGCGCTGCCGAGGAGGTCATTTCCAATATCCAGCAGGCTGGCTTCGCGGCCGGCGAATGTTTGCAGGTATTCGAGCAACAGTCCCGCCAGCAGTGCCAGGCCACAGCAAAGCGACACGCGGCTGGAAAACGACGCGGCGGCCAGCGGCCGCGCGAGGCGCAACAACAACAGCGTCAGGATGAAAAACAGGGGGATATGACCGATATCCCAGAGGGCATGCAGGCTGCGTGGCAGGTAGGGATCGGCGCGTCCGACAAATGCCGGTACGAATCCGATAATGGCAAGCACCAGCAGGACCAGGTTCATCCGCCGGCCGCTGATCATCCGGTCACGGTCTCCAGGGGTCTGCCGTCCGCCGCCGCTCAGCCGATTTGACGATTGTCGTCCTCGGTCTTGTCGGCCCGGTTGTAACCCGTGTCCTGGCGCTTGAGATTCACGGCATGCTTCTGCGCGTAGACATCGAATACCTTGTCCGGCGTCAGGCCCGCGCAGATCATGGCGGAGACCAGGAAATGCAGAATATCTATCAGTTCAACGCGGATATTCTGAAGATCGATTTCGTCCTTGCTCCACCATTTCCACAGGAGTTCCTCGTCCAGTTCCCGTAACTCCTCGCGCATCGCCCTGGCATAGTTTTGCAACCACTGGTTGGGTAACTGATTGACTTGCAGGTGCCCGTCCTCGACGGCCCTGAAAATGCTGTCCATCTTCAGGAGATGGCCTTCGCTGTCTTTCAGTTGATTGCTGTCAAAAACATAATCATTCAGTCCGCGTTGCATCTCGAAGATCCGTCTCAACATGTCTTTATCTTCTGTCATGTTTTTCACCGGGTGTTATTTTGCACAATGGATACATAACGGGTTGGCGGGATCGAGTTTGAGCCGTTCTGTGCCGATGTCTTCCGCGCAAACGGCGCAGATCCCGAATTGACCGGATTCTATCCTGACCAGCGCCTGTTCGATCCTGGTGATCTCGATTTGCCTGCGCCGCCCGGCCTCCCGGGACATGGCTTGCGATTGCAGGGCATCCATCCGCGTCAAACGGCCGGTACGGCCTTGATCCAGTTCCACGACTGCCGCGGCCGCGTCACCGGTTTCCACGATTTCACCGATTTGCCGTAACCGATCGGTCAACAGCGAACGAAAATATTCGGAATCCAGCCTGCTCACTCCGTGTTATGCTCTCGGAAAACCTCATTATAACGTGTTTTACCCACACGGGTTTGTGACCAGGCGACGCCGGTCACAACGGCCTGTTGCGGGTATGTTGCCTTGAGACAGCAGCCTGAAAGCGCCTCGACCAGGTAACTGGAACGCAACGCAAAGAGGTGTGGGGTGGAATTAAACCATGATGAAAGTTGATTTGCATACACATACCAGTGTTTCGGACGGCAGACTGAGTGCCGCCGGTCTGCTGGCAGCCGCCATGGATAAACGCATCGATATTCTGTCCATCACCGATCACGATACGATTGCCGCCTATCGCGAACTCGAACATCTGGACACGGGCGCCATGCAGCTGATTGCCGGTATCGAGTTTTCAACCCAGTGGCGTGGTGTGGGTATTCATATTGTCGGTCTCGGTATTGACCTGCAGGACCCGGCGCTGTTGCGCGGCGTCGAATTTCAATCCAGGGCACGGGAGGATCGCGCCCTGAAAATTGCGCGGCGGCTGCAGAAGGCGCTGGCGATCGAGGACCCGTTGCCCGGCGTGCGCAGGATCGCCGGAGACAGTGCGATCGGCCGGCCGCACTTCGCCAGGCACCTGCTGGACATCGGCGTTGCCGACAATATGGAAACCGTATTCAAAAAATACCTGGGCCGCGGCAAGATCGGCGACGTCAAGGACGTCTGGGCGGAACTGCCCCGCATTATTGAATGGATCACCGGGGCGGGTGGAATCGCCGTACTGGCACATCCGTTGAAATACCAACTGACCGCCCGCCGTTTCTCAAGCTTGCTCGATGAATTTACGGACGCGGGCGGTGCGGCGATGGAGGTCGTCAGTGGCCAGCAAAAACCGGAAGACACCGCGCGCCTGGCCCGGCTCTGTAACGGCCGCGACCTGCTGGCCTCCTGTGGCTCGGACTTCCACGACCCGGATCACGCCTGGGGAGGTCTCGGCGAGGCCTCTGACCTGCCCGCAGACTGCGCCCCGGTATGGGAAAGCCTGCCCGGGTTCACCGCTACACGCCACCAGGATTATTCGTAAATTCAATAACTTGATATACCGCTCAACGCTGGTATAACGTTGCCGTCAATTAATAGCTAAATACTATTAATATAATATATATTATTAAATATATTTATTGACTGTCTGCGCCTAGAATTTCATCCAGAAATCACAGCAGCCTGATGTGGACTGCTCGTCATTCACTTTTAACAGGAGATAGATACCATGCTTAGCAATCAAGAAGGCAAACGGGTTCCCGAGGTCACTTTTCGTACCCGCAGGGACCATGAATGGGTCGATGTCACGACCGCGGATATTTTCGCCGGCAAGACCGTGGTGGTCTTTTCACTGCCGGGCGCGTTCACGCCCACCTGTTCTTCCTCACATGTGCCGCGGTACAACCAGCTGGCGCCTGTGTTCAAGGCCCACGGTGTAGACGAGATCGTCTGTGTCTCCGTCAATGACGCCTTTGTCATGAACGAGTGGAAAATCGATCAAAACGCCGACCGCATCACCTTTATCCCCGATGGCAACGGTGAATTCACCGATGGCATGGGCATGCTGGTCGACAAGAATGACCTGGGCTTCGGCAAGCGTTCCTGGCGTTACTCCATGCTGGTCAAAGATGGCGTGGTCGAGAAGATGTTCATCGAACCGGAACAACCGGGTGATCCCTTCGAAGCCTCCGATGCCGATACCATGCTGGCGTACCTGGCCCCGGGGGCAAACAAGCCACTGGACGTGACCGTATTCAGCCGCAAGGGTTGCCCGTTCTGCGTCAAGGCCAAGACAATGTTGCAGGAAGCCGGGATTGAGTACGAGGAACTGGTCCTGAACGAGGACTACACCGACCGCAGCCTGCGCGCGGTTGCCAATGCTACAACCTATCCGCAGGTGTTCATCAACGGCGAGCACGTCGGCGGTTCCGAAGCACTTGAGGCGTGGTTGTCACAG
>JBFGPT010000095.1:0-6015 GCA_041564575.1 Gammaproteobacteria bacterium
ACGCGGTGAATTCATGGACGAACCGTTCATGCGCATGGAACAGGCGCTGGCGGCGGTCTACCGGGAAGGCCTGCTGGGTCGGAATATCCAGGGCTCCGGCATCAATATCGATATCATCGCGACCCTCGGCGCCGGCGCCTACATTTGCGGTGAAGAAACCGCGTTGCTGGAATCGCTGGAAGGCAAGAAGGGGCTGCCGCGATTCAAGCCGCCGTTTCCGGCGAACTTCGGTTTGTATGGCCGGCCCACCACGATCAACAACACCGAAACCTATGCCTCGGTACCGACCATTATCCGCGAGGGCTATCACTGGTTCCTGGACAAGGGCGTGCCAAACAGCGGCGGCACCAAATGTTTTTCCGTCAGCGGGCATGTCGCTCAACCGGGCAATTTCGAAGTGGCGCTGGGTCTGCCGTTCAGAGAACTGCTGGATTTGGCCGGCGGGGTCTGGAAAGGCCGCAAGCTGAAGGCGGTGATCCCCGGCGGTTCCTCGGTGCCGGTAGTGCCCGGCGATATCATGCTGGAGACGCGGATGGATTACGACTCGATCAAGCATGCCGGATCGGCCCTGGGCTCCGGCGCGGTCGTCGTGATGGACGAGACGGTCTGCATGGTGCGCATGCTGCGCCGGATATCGCGGTTTTATTATGCCGAGTCCTGCGGCCAGTGCACACCGTGCCGCGAGGGTACCGGCTGGATGTACCGCATGCTGTGCCGGATTATCGACGGCAAGGCTTGTATGGATGATCTGGATAAACTGGTGGATGTCGCTAACAAGATCGAAGGCCGCACCATCTGTGCGCTCGGGGATGCCGCGGCCTGGCCGGTACAGAGTTTCCTGAAACACTATCGACAAGAATTCGAATACATGGTCGAGCACAAGGGCCGCAGCATCGTCGAGGGCGCCGATGACCGGGCTGCGTAACTCGCCTGCGTTTCGTACGGGTATCAAGTAAATGACCGATGAGACAATCACGATAGAAGTCGACGGCAAGTCCCTTGCCGCTAAAAAGGGTCAGATGTTGATCGAGGTCACGGACGCCAACGATATTTACGTGCCGCGTTTTTGTTATCACAACAAGCTTGCGGTTGCGGCAAATTGCCGCATGTGCCTGGTCGAGGTCGAAAAGGCCCCCAAGCCGTTGCCGGCCTGCGCCACCCCGGTTGCCGATGGCATGGTGGTCAAAACCCGTTCCGGGCTGGCCCTGGAAGCGCAGAAATCGGTGATGGAATTTCTCCTGATCAATCATCCCCTGGATTGCCCGATCTGCGATCAGGGGGGTGAATGTGAATTGCAGGACCTCGCCATGGGTTACGGCAAGGACGTGTCACGCTACCAGGAGACCAAGCGCGTGGTGCGGGACAAGGACATCGGCCCGCTGATCCAGACTGACCTGACCCGTTGCATCCATTGCACGCGTTGCGTCAGGTTCGGCGAGGAGATCGCGGGACTGCGGGAACTTGGCGCCACCGGGCGGGGTGAAAACATGCAGATCGGCACCTATGTGGAGAAAAGCCTGCAGTCAGAATTGTCGGGCAACATCATCGACCTGTGCCCGGTCGGCGCGCTGACTTCAAAACCCTTCCTGTTTTCCGCGCGGTCCTGGGAAATGCGGCAGTATCCCGGTATAGCCCTGCATGACTGCGTCGGTTCCAATGTCGAATTTCATGTAAGAAACAACAAGGTGATGCGGGTCGTGCCGGCGGCAAACGAAGCGATTAACGAGGTCTGGCTGTCCGATCGGGACCGTTTCAGTTACGAGGGCCTGTACGCCACGGACCGCCTGCTGCAGCCGAGGGTCAAGTCCGACGGGCAATGGCAGGACGTGGACTGGCCCCAGGCCCTGGAAACGGTCAGGCAGGGGCTCGACCGCGTCCGGCAGGCCGAGGGTGCGGACCGCATAGGCGCCCTGTTGTCGCCGTCGCTCAGCAGCGAGGAATATTACCTGTTGCAAAAACTCGTGCGCGGCATCGGTTCGGCCAACATCGATCACCGACTGCGCCAGCAGGATTTTTCTGATCCGGAAGCTGATGCTGCATTTCCCTGGCTGGGGCAAAGCCTGGCGGAACTGGAACAGAATGATGCCATCCTGATCATCAGTGCCAACACGCGCCAGGAGGTGCCGTTGCTCAACCATCGTATTCGCAAGGCTGCTCTCAAGGGCGGCAGGGTACTGGTGATCGATGATCGCGAACATGCGTTTAATTTCGATCTGGATAGCCGTATCACCTGCGCGAGCGGAGCCATGCCACATGCCTTGGCCGCCGTGTTGAAAGCGACGCGGGAAATCCAGGGGGAGACGGCTGCGCCGAACGAGGGCGCCCGGCTTGATGCTGTCGTGGTGGAAGAACACCATCGTCGGATGGCACAAATACTCTGCCAGGCCGAAAACGCCGGTCTGTTACTGGGTGAGGCTGTGAACGCGCATCCACATCGCGCGGTTCTGCGTGCCCTGGCCCTGCAGTTGTCCGCGGTGTCCGGCGCCAGGATCGGCTTCCTGGCCGAGGGGGCGAACGCGGCGGGGGCCTGGTTGAACGGCGCCGTCCCGCACCGGCAGGCCTTTGGCGCGGCGTCAGGCAGTCCCGGCAAGAACGTACGCGAGATGATCGAGGCCGGGCTGTCAGCCTATCTTTTATATCATCTTGACCCCGAACTCGATTGCATCGATGGCGCCGAAGTAACCCAGGCATTGAAGCACGCGGAGTTCGTGGTGGCGTTCAGCGCCTATCGCAGCGAGGTGCTTGAGAATACCGCCGATGTTCTGTTGCCGATTGCCCTGTTCGCCGAAAACGAGGGATCCAGCGTCAACGCCGAGGGGCGTATTCAATCCTTCAGGCAGGCAGTGCGACCGCAGCACGAAATTCGTCCCGGATGGCGGGCGCTGCGCCTGCTCGGCAATCTGTTCGAACTTGAGGGTTTCGATTACCGCAGCATCGATGATATCCAGTCGGAGATCCTGCCGGCCATGCAGGCCATCGCCCCGGCACACGCGGCCGCGACCACAGCGATCCGCTTGCCGCCCGCTGGCCAGGCCGTTGATGGCGCTGCGCGATCGCGTCATATGTACGCCATCGATCCGCTGGTGCGCCGCGGCCGGGCGCTGGGTGAAATCCGCCGTGAGGCTGGCGCCTGATGGAATTCCTGCACACCCTGCTGGATTCAACCTTGATACCACTGGTACCGGAGACCTGGCACAGCTGGACCTACCTGACGGTGGAGACGCTGGTGAAGATTGTCGTAATCCTGACCCCGTTGCTGCTGACGGTGGCCTACGTGACCTATGCCGAGCGCAAGGTGATCGGATATATCCAGAGCCGTATCGGTCCCAACCGGGTTGGCCCGCGCGGCTGGCTGCAACCAATCGCCGATGCCGTGAAGCTTGTCTTCAAGGAGATCGTCATTCCCACGGGAGCCAACCGTTTCCTGTTCATCATCGCGCCGATCCTGTCGATAGCGCCGTCCCTCGCGGCCTGGGCAGTGATCCCGTTCAGTGATTACCTGGTGCTGGCGGACATCAATGCCGGCCTGCTGTATATCCTGGCGCTGACCTCGCTGGCGGTCTACGGCGTGATTATCGCTGGCTGGGCATCGAATTCGAAATATGCCTTTCTGGGCGCCATGCGCTCGGCCGCCCAGATCGTTGCCTACGAGATCGCGATGGGCTTTGCCCTGGTTGGCGTCCTGATCGCCGCTGGCAGCCTGAACCTGGGCGATATCGTCATCGCGCAGCGGGGCACCCTGTTGCACTGGTTCTGGTTGCCGCTACTGCCATTGTGCGTCGTGTATTTCATTTCCGGTGTTGCTGAAACCAACCGCGCCCCGTTTGACGTGGCCGAGGGTGAATCCGAGATCGTTGCCGGTTTTCACGTTGAATACAGCGGTATGGCCTTCTCGGTCTTTTTCATGGCGGAGTACGCCAATATGATCATGATTGCTGCATTGACCGCGATCATGTTTTTCGGCGGCTGGTTGTCACCATTCCCTGAATTCATTCCCGTGCTCGGTGAACCGAGTCTGTTCTGGCTGTTGCTGAAGATATCGTTTTTCCTGTTCCTGTTTCTCTGGTTCCGTGCGACCTTCCCGCGGTACCGCTATGATCAGATTATGCGGCTGGGCTGGAAGATTTTTATTCCAATCACGATCGTCTGGCTGATCGTGGCCGCGTTGTTCGTCATTCTGCAACTGCCGCCCTGGTTTGATTAAATAAGGTGAAACATGCAGGCAATTCGTAATTACATTCAGAGTCTGTTCCTGTGGGAACTCCTGAAGGGCATGCGCCTGACCGGCAAGCATTTGTTCAAGCGCAAAATCACGGTGCAGTACCCCGAGGACAAGACACCGCAGTCACCGCGCTTTCGCGGCCTGCATGCCCTGCGCCGCTATCCCAACGGTGAGGAACGCTGTATCGCCTGTAAACTCTGCGAGGCGATCTGTCCGGCCGTTGCGATTACCATCGACTCCATACAGCGAGAGGATGGCAGCCGCAGGACCAGCCGTTATGAGATTGATCTGACCAAATGCATCTTCTGCGGATTTTGCGAGGAATCCTGCCCGGTGGACTCGATCGTGGAAACACGCATTTTCGAATACCATGGCGAGAAACGCGGAGACCTGCTCATGACCAAGGAAAAGTTGCTGGAAACGGGAGACAGGTATGAACAGCAGATCGCGGAAGATCGCACCAGGGACGCGATGTACAGGTAGGGGACATCATGATGGGGTACAACCGGAAATAACAAGAACAAGATACAACTGAATGTTTGAACTGATCATCTTTTACATTTTCGCCGGCGCGCTGATTGTTTCAGCCCTGATGGTGATTACCCTGCGCAACCCGGTGCATGCGGCCCTGTCACTGGTGCTGTCGTTTTTCTCCAGCGCGGCCATCTGGCTGTTGCTGGAAGCGGAATTTTTGGCCATCGCGCTGGTGCTGGTCTACGTCGGCGCCGTAATGGTGCTGTTCCTGTTCGTGATCATGATGCTGGATATCAATATCGCCCGCCTGCGCGAAGGCTTTGCCCGCTACCTGCCGGTGGGACTGCTGGTCGCGGTAGTCATGGTGGGAGTCATGGGTTCTATTGTCGCGCCGGGATTCAGTCAGCATGTCAATGAGAATCCCGTCTATTACGGCCCCGGCTTCAGCAATACGGATCTGCTGGGGTATGAGCTGTATTCGGTTTACCTGTATCCCTTCGAAATCGCGGGCGCGATCCTGCTGGTCGCCATCATCGCCGCCATCTCGTTGACGCTGCGCGGCCGCCGCACCAGCAAGGCACAGGACCCCGGCAGGCAGGTTGCGGTGAAACGCGGCGATCGAGTCAGGCTGGTGAAAATGCAGGCGGAGCAGGACGAGACCTAGGATGGTCGTGATATTGAAATCAAACGCAGAAGGCGGCAAGCAGATGTCGCACGGGGCGCGGACGCCATGTTAACCCTGAGTCACGTTTTATTGCTCGGCACACTGCTGTTTTGCATCAGCGTGGCCGGAATTTTTATCAATCGCAAGAATGTGATCGTGCTGCTGATGTGTATCGAGCTTATGCTGCTGGCGGTGAACATGAATTTCATCGCCTTTTCACATTTCAACCAGGATATCACCGGGCAAATATTCGTGTTTTTCATCCTGACGGTGGCCGCGGCCGAGTCCGCCATCGGCCTTGCCATCCTGGTCGTGCTGTTTCGCAACCGCAATACTATCAATGTTGAAGACATGGATTCCATGAAGGGTTAGGCATGTTCGATAATATCCAGATGCTTTGCCTCATTGTCGTGCTTGCGCCCCGGGCCGGTGCCTTGCTGGCCGGGCTTGGCGGTGGTCTGATCGGCCGTGCCGGCGCCCATACGGTAACCATCCTCGGCGTTGCCATTGCCACTGTGTTTTCATTCATCGTTTTCAAGCGCGTGATCTTTGAACACATGGACCCGGTGAACCTCACCGTGTACGAATGGCTGAGCACCGGGGGCTTCAGCCTGCAGGTCGGTTTCCTGATTGATCCGCTTTCGGTCAGCATGAT
>JBFGPT010000096.1:0-5972 GCA_041564575.1 Gammaproteobacteria bacterium
AGTCGTACGTTCGACGATTTTGTAGACCTCGCCTTCCCAGCCCTGCCCGAGCAATTCGGTAATCTGGTATTTCCTGGTCAGAAAACGGCCCGGACGCAGGTTGAATTCCGTGACGCGATTCGCCTTCCCCATGCCGTACCCTCAGACGCGGCCCGGACGGAACAGGATGAAACTGAGATCATCCGGTTTGTAGGGATTGACCTTGTCGAGCATGCGGCGCGTGGCCTGTTGCCGCAATCGTTCGGCTCTATCCTGCAAGGGACCTTTCCTGATGATCTGGATGATCTCGTCCTTGTGCAGGTTATCGAACAGCCCGTCCGTGGCGATAAGCAGGGTATCACGTGCCTGCATGGCAATGGCCGTGCCAATCGACATGTGCATCTCCTGGGAGCCTATGACATTCGAAACGATATGCCGCTCGTCGTGATGTAAACTGTCATCCTCATCAACCAGCCCCGCCTCCACGGCATAGCCCACCGGTGAATGGGAAATGGTTTCCAGCTTGATCTTGCCGCGTTGTCCCGTCATCAGGATCATTGAATCCCCCACATGGTAGGTCCGTACCACATTGCCCTGTATTTCGGCAATCGCCAGAGTTGTGGCTGATCCGATCGACTGTTCGAGTAATTTCTGGTTGGCATCTTCAATACCGGTAAGGATTAGCGGCATCAGGTCGCCGTCACCCGGTTCTTTCAGGCGATCGAGCAACAGCCTGACCGTGATTGCCGAGGCCTGATCCCCGGACGGCTGCCCGCCCAGGCCGTCCGCGACCATGCATACAAGGCGATCGCCTGACGCCAATATGGCGATACTATCCTCGTTTGCCGTGGCCTTGTCGGGCGAACGGGTACTGAAACCGGCCAGCGTTCCCAGACCATGTTGCAAAAACGAGACCTCGTCCAGGTCCTGGTTGATGCAGGCGAACGGTACTGCCGGGAATGTGGCTTTTGGCATTTTGCTAATGTCACCCAGTTTCTGGCGGCAGCCTTCCAGCCGCCTGTTTTCCCGGTACTATACTCAATTCCGGCCCGATTCATAGATAGAGATATCACCCCTCATGCGTTAATATAGACGTCCATGACGAATGCCGTTCACCCCGCTGATCAGCACACCCCGGTGATGCGGCAATATCTCTCTTTCAAGGCGGAATATCCCGATACCCTGCTGTTTTTTCGCATGGGTGATTTCTATGAGCTGTTCTATGATGATGCCCGCAAGGTGGCCCGACTGCTGGATATCGCCCTGACCACGCGTGGCAAATCGGCCGGTGAACCCATTCCCATGGCCGGTGTGCCGTATCATGCCGTCGACAACTACCTGGCGCGGCTGGTGCGCATGGGAGAGTCCGTCGTTATCTGCGAACAGGTCGGTGATCCTGCTGCCTGCAAGGGTCCGGTGGAACGCAAGGTCGCCCGGGTCATTACACCGGGGACCGTGACCGACGAGGCCCTGTTGGACGATCGCGAGGATAACCTGCTGGCCAGCGTGCATGAGACCCGGGGCTGTTACGGGGTGGCGGTGCTGGATCTCGCCAGCGGCCGCTTTCACCTGCTCGAATGTGGTGATTTCAATGCCCTGCTATCAGAACTGCAGCGCATCGCCCCGGCCGAACTCCTGTGCAGTGAATCCGCCACGCAACTGGAAGCGCTGCAGAATGACTTTAATGTCACGCGCTGCGAAGCCTGGAAGTTCGACCGGATGGCCGCCGCCGAGAACCTGCGCTCGCAGTTCAAGGTCAGGGATCTGGCCATTTTCGGCTGCGACCGCCTGCCGCTGGCCATTGCCGCGGCCGGCTGCCTGCTGGATTATGCGCGTCAGACCCAACAGGCCAGCCTGGTGCATCTCCAGGCACCCGTGACGGAGTCCGATGAACACCATATCCTCATGGACGCGTCCTGCCGCAAACACCTGGAACTGGTCAGTGCCCTTAATGGCGAGGACGGGCACAGCCTCTACCAGGTCTTTGATACCACGCATACGGCCATGGGCAGCCGCTTGCTGCGACGCTGGATCAAGCAACCGATACGCGATCATGACATCCTGAATCACCGTTATGACGCCGTCGATACCCTGCTGTATGACCGCCGCTTTATCGACCTTATACCTGCCATGCAATCCATGGGGGATATCGAGCGCATCAGCAGCCGCATCGCCCTGAAAACAGCCCGACCGCGCGACCTGGTGGCCTTGCGCGACAGCCTGATTGTCCTGCCGGCGATTCGCGCGGCACTGGAGAGCATGGACAGCCCGGGCCTGCGCCGCCTGAATCAATCCATTCCGGAACTGGCGGCGCCCTGCCATCTGCTTGACCTGGCCGTGGTGGAGTCACCGCCGGCCACCATCCGCGATGGCGGCGTGATCCGCGCCGGCTATGACGCGGAACTCGATGAATATCGCGGTCTCAGCGCCGATGCCGGTGAATACCTGCAAACGCTGGAGACACGGGAACGGGAACGCAGCGGGCTGGCCACCCTGAAGCTGGGCTTCAACCGGGTGCACGGCTATTACATCGAGGTCAGCCGCAACCAGAGTGACCAGGTGCCGGCAGACTACCAGCGCCGACAGACGCTGAAATCGACCGAGCGGTTCATCACGCCCGAGCTCAAGCAATTCGAGGACAAGGTCCTGCGCGCCCGCGACCGCGCCCTGGCCCGCGAGAAACACCTTTACCTGGCGCTGCTGGAAAAACTCGGTGAGCACCTGCAGGAATTACAGAGCGCCGCGGCGGCGATTGCGGAACTCGATGCCCTCATCTGCTTCAGTGAACGCGCCGAAACCCTGAACCTGTGCCGGCCGGCGTTGCTTGACCACACCGGTATTCACATCAGGAATGGCCGTCACCCGGTTGTCGAACAATTACAGACTTCGAACTTCATCGCCAACGACCTCAAGCTGGATGCCGATCGTTCGATGCTTGTCATCACCGGGCCGAACATGGGCGGCAAATCCACGTATATGCGCCAGACCGCCCTGATCGTGATACTGGCGCACATCGGCTGTTTCGTACCGGCGGACAGCGCGGAGATCGGTCCCGTGGACCGCATCTTCACCCGCATCGGTGCCAGCGACGACCTGGCCGCGGGCAAGTCTACCTTCATGGTGGAAATGACCGAGACCGCTACGATCCTGCACAACGCGACCCGCAACAGCCTGGTGATCATGGACGAAATCGGCCGTGGCACCAGTACCTATGACGGCCTGGCCCTGGCCTGGGCCTGCGCGGAATACCTGGCGCGCGAGTCCCGCGCCATGACCCTGTTCGCCACCCACTACCTGGAATTGACCGCACTGGCCGGCACGCATGACAATATTGCCAACGTCTCCGTCGCGGTCATCGAACACCAGGACAAGATCGTATTCCTGTACCGTGTTGAGGAAGGTTGCGCAAACCGCAGCTACGGTATCCAGGTTGCCTCGCTGGCCGGCATTCCGGCACCGGTCATCGAACAGGCCCGGCAGCATCTGCTGAACATGGAACAGGCGCCACAGGTCAATAGCGGCGACATCAGGCAATCCGATCTGTTCCGCCAGGCATCCGCCGTTGAGGAGTTACTCGATTCACTCAGGATCGATGACATGACACCCCGGCAGGCCCTGGAGGTCCTTTACCAGTTGAAGGCGCTGGGCGGCGAAACACGTTCCTGAGCACCAATCCGCATTGATGAATGCCCGACGTATCCTGATCCTTGCCCTGTTTGACTTGCGTCATTCGGTACTGCGCATCAAGGGCCTGTTGTTCCTGCTGCCGTTTGTGTTGTACTGGCTGGCCATTATCAAACTGTTGCACGATGGTGGCGCGGAATTCGTTGTCAGCCAGCAGGGGATCCTGATCACGACCTTCTTCCTGTCACCGGACATGACGCATATTCTTTTTATCGATAATCCCGCCGTGCTATCCATCTGCCTCATGCTGGCACTGACGACACTGCCCATGTTTTGCATACTGGCCGCCAATAACCAGTTGGCCGGGGATGCGGGACGCGGTGCTTTTCGTTTCCTGCTGACGCGCTGCAGCCGCGGCGAATTATACCTGTCCAGGTATCTCAGTTGCTGCGTACTGGTTGCCGCGGCATTGCTGCTGATGGTCGCCGGTATGGTGTACCTGTCGTTGCGCATCGACGGCTTTCAGCTACGGGACACCCTGCTCTATGGCATCAGTATCGTGACCGTATTGATTATTTACGCCCTGCCGCTACTGGCCTTCATGACGATATTCTCCGCCAGCATGTCCGGCGCGATGGGATCGCTGTTATTCGGGGCGGTAAGCTTTTTCATCATCTTGATCACCAGCCGCTGGATGGACGAAGACTATCCGTGGACAGTGTACGTGTTACCGAACTCGCTGAAACCCGGCTTGTATGATTTCACATCACCGGATCTGCTACTCAACCTGTCCGGCCTGGTAGTCTTCACGCTGGTTTACCTGTGCATTGGCTGGCTGTTTTTCAGGCGGCGTAATCTTTAATGACCGTCTTGCTGGAATGCCGCGACCTGGTCAAGCGCTACGGCCGCATACGCGCCATCGACGGCCTGTCATTCACCATCGAGGCCGGTGCGCCGGTGGGCCTGGTGGGTCCGAACGGCGCCGGTAAAACCACGCTGTTCTCCCTGATTGCGGGTTTTATACGGCCCGGGCAGGGCTCCATTCACATTCACGGTACGAACACACCGCGCAGCGGCCAGATCGGCATCCTGCCGCAGGACGCGCCGTTTCTGAAAGGCATCCGCGTGCGCGATCAATTGCGCTTGTTCGCGAGACTGCAGGGCATGAATGCAGCAGCGGCGCTCGAGGAAAGCCGGCGGATGGCCGGCGATTTCGAGGTGGCGGACCTGCTTGGCCGCTATCCTGAAAAGCTCAGTTACGGTCAACGCAAGCGCGTGGCGCTGGCCCAGGCGCTACTGGTGCAACCGGATCTCGTGTTACTGGACGAACCGACCTCGGGACTGGACCCGGTGGCGGCCGATGACGTGCGCCGCCTGATCCGCATGCGGGCACGAGACGTCACGTTCATGATCAGTTCTCACAACCTGGCCGAAATCGAGGATATCTGCGAGACCATCATCGTGATCAACGAAGGCCGGCTGGTGGTTACCAGCAGCGTGGCGGAATTGCGCGGCCAGGATCAGCACATGACCCTGGAGCTGGAAACGGAGGCTACGGATGCCGTGCTGGCGACCATGAACGGCACGGCAGGCATCGTCAGGGCACATTTTGTCGACGATGATCGCGGCAGGATCGGCGTGGAATATGACGGCCAGGACCCGTCGCGACTGCAAATGGAACTGCTGCAGCTGCTCAGCGAGGCCGGTATCGCCGTGGTCAGGTTCAGCCGTGGTAAAAAACTTTCCGAGGGGATCGTGCGACTGGTCCGCGGCGACGTCTGAAGCGGCTGCGGCGGAGCCGGATTGCTGCTTTTTCCGCAGTGGCAAAAACGTTATGATACGCGGCCTACATTCATACCATCCGGGATCTGCCGCGCAGCAACCGGCAAGCAAGAAAAGAGGAAGACAATGCCATTTGTAGTGACCGATAGCTGTATCAAGTGCAAATACACCGATTGTGTCGAAGTCTGCCCGGTGGACTGTTTCCATGAAGGGCCCAATATGCTGGTCATTGACCCGGATGAATGTATCGACTGTACCCTGTGCGAACCCGAGTGCCCGGTCGAGGCGATCATGTCCGAGGACGATGTGCCTGAAAACATGCAGAATTTCATTGAGCTGAACGCAGAATTATCCAAACAGTGGCCGGTGATCAACGAAATGAAGGATGCACCGGAAGACGCCGACGACTGGAAAGACAAGCCCGATAAGCTGCAGTACCTGGAGCGTTAAACTCAGCCACTGACCCCCGGCGGGCGGGTAAAGCTCTGGTCCCGGCCGCCGATAATCAGCCTATGCGCACTCCCCCTCATGGCGGGTCAAGAGACTTCCCGTGGCTGAGTCCCTGAAGGACTGGCTCCATCAGCATG
>JBFGPT010000097.1:0-5965 GCA_041564575.1 Gammaproteobacteria bacterium
AGGGCAACCTTGACGGCGACCGGTGCATCCGAGAACGGATCGTAGCCTTCATACACAACGCCCATACTGCCCTTGCCGACGAGATGAGAAATCTCATACTTACCCAGTTTTTCCGGCACTGAATCGCTCATGATCTCTGCGGGCCTGTTATGATATGCTCTTAACTAATAATTATATTCTATAATAATTCAATCACTTAAACACAATATTTTGAACTAATCTAGCTTTTGTCAAAAGTTATCGTTAGCGAATTTATCCTGAAGACGCCGTCCTTGGAGTATTCCGATCACACAAGTCCCGCAGCGCCGCAGTCGCGTTGCGGAGGAGCCGGATCGTGCATGCGCTGATCCTCGCCGCGGGCTGCGGTAATCGCCTGGCCGGCGCCTCCCGGGATCTGCCAAAATGCCTGCTGGCATTCGGCGGCAAAACCCTGCTGCAACGGCATATCGAGGCGCTGGCCCGTCATGGCATCACCGGCGTGACGCTGATCACCGGTTACCGGTCCGGGGAGATACACGATGCATTGCAGAACCTGCCCGCGCACGGCCTGACCATCAACCTGGTCCAGAATGATGATTACCGGGAAGGCAGCGTGATCAGCCTGTGGACCGGCAGGCAGGCGCTCGACTCGGGCGAAGACGTGCTGCTGATGGATGCGGACGTGCTGTACGCGGACTCGATCATCCGGGCCCTGGTCAACAGCCAGGCCAGGAATTGTTTCCTGCTGGACCGGGATTTCGAGCCGGGGGATGAACCGGTGAAACTGTGTATCCGCGCGGGAAGAATCGTGGAATTCAGGAAGATCCTTGATAATGACCTGGCCTTTGATTTAATGGGCGAGTCGGTGGGATTTTTCAGATTTTCACCACAGGCCTGCCGCCTCATCAGCGAACGGGCCGAATGTTATGTGAATGATGATCGCAGGGATCAGCCTTACGAAGAAGTATTGCGTGATGTCGTACTCATGCATGGCGACAAATTCGGGTTCGAGGATATTACCGGTTGTCCCTGGATCGAGATCGATTTTCCCTGTGACATCGAGCGTGCAAACAGCGAGATCCTGCCGGCTATCGGCGGTGCTCGCACTGCTGAATAAAATTATTGCCTGATGAAAACAAAAACACACCAGTTACGATCCCTGCTGCAAAGCGATCGCCTTGAATTTATCATGGAAGCCCACAACGGGATCTCGGCGAGAATCGTCGAGCAAACCGGGTTCAGGGGGATCTGGGCCAGCGGGCTGGCCATCTCGGCGCAGTTCGGCGTGCGCGACAGTAACGAGGCAAGCTGGACGCAGGTGGTGGACACGCTGGAGTTCATGTCCGACGTCACCAGCATACCCATTTTGCTGGATGGTGATACCGGCTACGGTAATTTCAACAACATGCGCCGGCTGGTCAAGAAACTGGAACAACGTAACATTGGCGGCGTCTGTATCGAGGACAAGCAATTTCCCAAGCTCAACAGTTTCATCGAGGGCGAACGCCAGCCGCTGGCCGAGGTCGAGGAATTCTGCGGCAAGATCAAGGCCGGCAAGGACAGCCAGACCGATCCGGATTTTTGTATCATCGCCCGAATCGAGGCCCTGATCGCCGGCTGGGGCATGAGCGAGGCGATCCGCCGCGCCGAGGCCTACCACGAGGCCGGTGCCGACGGCATCCTGATCCACAGCAAGCAATCCAAGCCGGACGAAATCCTGGAATTCGCCCGCGAATGGGCCGGCCGTTCACCGCTGGTCATCGTGCCGACCACCTATTACAGCACGCCGGTAGAGGTCTACGAGAAAGCCGGCATCAGCCTGGTGATCTGGGCCAACCACATGATCCGCGCAGCCGTTGCCGCAATGACCCGGGTCAGCGAGGAGATCCTGCGGGATCATGGCGTTACCAATATCGAGGACCGTATCGCGACGGTCAGGGAAATTTTCACCCTGCAGGGAACGGAAGAACTTACCGAGGCGCAGCGGCGCTACCAGGGTGATAACAAGAACTCTATGCAGGCGATCGTGCTGGCGGCCAGCCGCGGCGCGGCGCTGCAGGACCTGACCACGGACATGCCCAAGATCATGATACCGATCGGTGGTAAATCCCTGATGCGGCGGCTCATCGACGTCTTCAAGCGCCAGCATGTCCACTCAACCTGCGTGGTGGCCGGCTACAAGGCCGAAAGTATCAATACGAGTGGTATCGACATATGTGTCAACGACCGGTATGAAACTACCGGGGAACTGGCCTCGCTGCTGTGCGCGAAAGACAGGTTCAAACAGGACATGCTCATTACCTATGGTGACTTGCTGTTTCGTGATTACATACTGCAGGATTTGATTACGGCAGAGGGGGACCTTGTGATCACCGTGGATTCCGTGCTGACAACGGATGATGTCAGTGGCTCGCCGGATTATGCCTGGTGCAGTCAGCCGGACGACCGCTCGCTGTTTCGCCAGGATATCCGGTTGCAGAATATCGGCAGAGAAGACGATGAAAACCGCCGTCCACCCGACGGCCGCTGGATCGGCATGCTGCGTGTCCGAGGCCAGGGCATGCGCTGGATCACCGGGGCCCTGGATGAACTGCGCGAGCAGGCAAGTTTCGATCAAATGAATCTTCCCGACCTGTTGAACTTTCTGGTCAGCCAGGGCAAACCGGTGCATGTGCACTATATCAATGGCCACTGGCTGGACATCAATGACCTGAAAGACCTGGATCGGGCCAGTGATTTCATGATTTGAAACGACTGACGGATAATAAGCTACCATGATCGAGGCCCGCGAATTTATCGAGCTTGCGCGCAAGTACGGATTTCGCCGCTATACAGGCGTCCCCTGCTCCTTCCTGACGCCGTTCATCAACTATGTCATCGACGATGACCGCCTGGATTACGTATCATCGGCCAACGAGGGCGATGCCCTGGCAACCGCCGCCGGCGCGGTGATTGGTGGTGAGCGTACCGTTGTGATGATGCAGAATTCCGGACTGGGTAATGCCGTCAGCCCGCTCACCTCGCTGGCGTACGTGTTCAGGATCCCGATGCTGCTGATCACCACGCATCGCGGTCAACCCGGATTAAAGGATGAGCCGCAACACGAACTCATGGGACAGATCACCGACAAGCTGCTGGACACCATGCGCATTCCCTGGGAGGTCTTCCCGAAATCCACGGTGGAAATCGAACCTTGCCTGAAGCGCGCCATGAGTTACATGGAGGCCAACCAGCGGCCCTACGCGTTCATCATGCACAAAGGTACCGTAGCGAGTCATGACCTCGGTACCGCGAAGATCCCCCTGCACCGTGAAAGCGCCCCGGAGGAAAAAACGCGCTACCGTGACGAACCACCGGCTTCGCGCCGGGAAGTCCTTGAAAAGATCGTCGCGCTGACACCGCAGGACGATTATCTCGTGGTCGCCACCACCGGTTACACGGGCCGCGAGTTGTTCGCGATATCGGATCGGATCAACCAACTTTACATGGTGGGGTCCATGGGCTGCGCGAGTTCATTGGGGCTGGGGCTGGCGCTGGCGCGGCCGGACCAGAAGATCGTCATCATCGACGGCGATGGTGCCGCCCTGATGCGCATGGGCAATTTCTCGACGCTCGGCAGTTACGGCGGCGGCAACATCATCCACATCCTGCTCGATAACGAGGTGCATGACTCGACCGGTGCGCAGGCCACGGTTTCGGCAAACGTGCGTTTTGCCCGCATCGCCGCGGCTTGCGGCTATGCCCTGACCTGCGAAGGCAACGACCCCGACATGATCGACGACCTGTTTGAAACCACGACCCGCGGCCCGAAGTTCGCGCATCTGAAGATTCGCGCGGGCACCCTTGAGGACCTGCCACGCCCGGACATTACCCCCGAACAGGTGCTGGTGCGGCTGATGCAACATATCGGCACTTCGTACTGAAACTGTGATTCATTCCAGATTACAACGCCAGGGAAAAGACCAATGACAGAAATTCTGCTCAACCCCGGCCCGGTCAATCTCAGCGACCGTGTTCGCCAGGCCCTGCTGCGCCCGGACCTGTGTCATCGCGAGGCGGAATTCTCCGCATTGCAATCCGCCATCCGCAATGGCCTGCTGGACATCTACACACTCGATCCCGCTGAATGGGCCGCCGTCCTGCTGACCGGGTCCGGCACCGCGGCCGTCGAGGCCATGTTGACCAGTTGCGTCCCGGCGCACGGCAAGGTTCTGATCATCGAAAACGGGGTGTACGGCGAACGCATGACGCGCATGGCCGAGATCCATGGCATCGACCACGTGCCGCTGCAACATACCTGGGGGGATGCAATAGATCTGAAGCGGCTCGAGGGCGAATTACAATATCATGATGAAATCACCCATGTGGCCCTGGTCCATCATGAAACCACAACCGGGCGCCTGAATGACCTGGAAGCGGTTGCCCGGGTCTGTGCCCGTTACCAGTTGCCGCTACTGCTGGACGGCGTCAGCAGTTTCGGCGCCGAGCAGATCCGGTTCACTGACTGGCACATTGCCGCCTGCGCCGCGACGGCCAACAAGTGCCTGCACGGGGTGCCCGGCACCGCCTTTGTCATCCTCAACCGGCCGGAACTGGAACAGATGCAGGCCACGCAGGCCCGGACCCTTTACCTCGACCTGCTGACCTACCTGGAGAACCAGGATCGGGGCGGTACACCTTTTACCCAGTCAGTGCAGACCTTTTACGCACTGGATGAGGCCATCCGGGAACTCCAGGAGGCTGGCGGCTGGCAGGCCCGTCAGGCCCTCTACCGGCAACGCATGCAGGTCGTGGACAGCGGCTTTGCCGCGCTGGGCATCAAGGCCCTGTTAGCGCCGCAAGCGGCCTCCTGTGTCCTGCACGCCTACCCCCTGCCCGATGGCCTCAGCTATGAACGCTTGCATGATCATCTGAAGACACAGGGTTTTGTGATCTACGCCGGTCAGGGACAACTGGTGAAGAGCATTTTCCGGATTTCCTGCATGGGCGATCTGCCCGATGCGGCCCTGGAGAAACTCGTCAAAACGGTGGCCGAACTGTTTGCCTAGAACAGCGCATGCACGACCACTGTCGGGATCCTTAACAATTCCGGCTGTATTGAGGGGATCTGGCGATTTTCTTATAACTTATTGATTTAACTTAATTTTGCTTTATATGGTGTCGATATACTTTACATTAAAGATTCGGTTAATCTATAACTTGTTGTTTAATAAGAATATATTGATCTGGCCCCGGATTTGCACATATATACGCAGCAAAAAATTTTTTATCCGGAGACACAGGATGACCGGTCGCGCATTGATATCTTTACCTGTCCTGGCGCTCACGCTGTTATTTTCGGCGAATGCCCCGGCAGATATATTTTCTTTTGATCTTTCAAACAAGGCCCCGGGTGCACAGAATCCGCCCGACTACGGTTTGCGCCTGGATGACCTGTTTACCAGTCCGACCGCATCGATCTGGACTTTTTCCTTCGACCAGACTGACGGCGCCAGTGTCAGGATGGACGTGGATACCACTGCCAGTACCGTACGCATCTTCGGTACCGTAGTCGGCGGGCTGGATGTCGGTACGGTCTGGCAGGCCGACACCATCGCCAGTTGGGATCTGGATTTCCTCTACGACACCAATATCACCGTCGCTTCCGACGGCTACTGGAGCGTACCGATGACTTCCAGTGGTTTTAATTTCGGTTCCCTGGAGTTGCTGTCACTCTCGGGCAGCGGCGGGGGATACTTCTCATCTGCCGATATCGGCAAGACCCTCAACCTGGCGGATTTTAAAGGTGGCGATTTTGTTGCAAGCGGCGGGCCGAGTCCGCAAACGCCATACGTCAGCGCCTGGCTGCAGACCACCGCCGATTTCGTCGAAGACGGTAACACCAGCTACGTGCGACCGACCGGAGGCTGCTGTATGGACTTTGGATTCAGGGCAACACCGGTACCCGAACCCGGCAGTCTGGCCCTGCTGGCCCTGGGCCTGTTCG
>JBFGPT010000098.1:0-5936 GCA_041564575.1 Gammaproteobacteria bacterium
GAGGCCATCGCCCGCGAGGCCTACTTCATCCCGCAGGGGACACCCCTGCACAAGCAATTACTGAATTTCCAGAAGCTCAAGAAACGAACCGCGCTGGTCGTCAACGAGTATGGTGTCATTCAGGGGCTGGTGACCCTGGAAGATATCCTGGAAGAGATTGTCGGTGAGTACACAACAGATATGCAGACCTATAATCTGGATATCCACCGGCAGGAGGATGGCAGTTTCTATATCGACGGTACGGCGACGATCCGCGATATCAATCGCCAGTTGCGCTGGGACCTGCCCGCCGACGGCCCGAAGACCCTCAATGGCCTGATTACCGAACATCTGGAGGACATCCCGGAATCCGGTACGAGCCTGAGGATCGGAAATTACACTATAGAGATCATCAAGATTGCCGATAACGCAGTAAGGTTGGCACGAATCCTCAAGATGGAGGTAGATGATCAGGATGAATCAGGCAAGTAAAGTCAATCGGCGCCGCTTCAGACGCATCCTGTGTGATGCCCCGGTCAGACTCGCCGCCGGCGGTAAACACTGGGACAGTGAGTTGGTGGATATCTCGCTCAAGGGCGCGCTGGTGCGTATGCCCAACAGCTGGATGGCGGGCGAAACTGGCGCTTATACGCTGAGCATCCTGCTCAACGATCAAGAGGAAGAAATCAGCATGCAGGTGCGACTGGCCCATCAACACGCGGATATGATCGGCCTGCAATGTATCGCCATCGATCTCGACAGCATTTCCCGCCTCAAGCGGCTTGTGCAACTGAATCTCGACAATGCCACACTGCTGGAACGGGAGTTGAATTCACTCATGCATGAACGCGATCAGGCTACCCTGGCCTGATTTCTGTTAACGGGCAGTCGTTTAACAATGATGCGCAACCGCGTATCAGACCAGATCGCCGATCTCCGAAAGCTTGCTCACACCCTCGATCGTCATATTCGATGCAAATGAACGGGGCACGTTGGCCGAAGGTATTATCGCCTGGGTAAAACCGTGTTTCTCCGCCTCCTTCAGGCGGTCTTCGCCATTTTGCACCGGGCGGATCTCGCCGGCGAGCCCGATCTCCCCGAACACCACCAGGCCCCTGGGCAGGGGCCTGCTCCTGAGGCTGGACAGAATCGCCAGCACCACGCCAAGATCGGAGGCGGTCTCGACAACCCGCACACCACCGACGGCATTGACGAAGATATCCTGGTCATAGGTGACGATGCCGGCATGACGATGCAGCACGGCCAATAACATAGCCAGACGGTTATGATCCAGGCCCACGGTCAGACGCCGGGGCTGGCTCAGATGCGATTGATCCACCAGGGCCTGGATCTCCAGCAGGATCGGCCGGGTGCCCTCGCGGCTGACCATGACCACGCTGCCGCAGACATCCTCTTCGTGCCGTGACAGGAAGATCGCCGAAGGGTTGCTGACCTCCTTGAGGCCCTGCTCGGTCATGGCGAAGACCCCGAGTTCGTTCACCGCGCCATAGCGGTTTTTGACGGCCCGCACGAGACGATAGCGGCTGGCGCTGTCACCCTCGAAATACAGCACGGTATCCACCATATGTTCCAGCACCCGGGGGCCGGCCAGGGTGCCTTCCTTGGTCACGTGTCCGACCAGCACAACCACGGTATTGCTCTGTTTTGCAAAACGCACCAGTTGCGCCGTGCATTCGCGGACCTGCGCCACGGCGCCGGGCGCCGATTGCAGGATCTCCGTATAGACCGTCTGGATCGAGTCGATCACCAGCAGGTCAGGTTTCTCACTGGCAACCTGTCGCAGTATCCGTTCCAGGTGGTTTTCCGTCAGCACCCGGATCCGGTCCAATGCCAGCCCCAGTCTCTGGCCACGCAAGGTGACCTGCTCGCGGGATTCCTCTGCGGTCACGTACAGGCTGGAAAAATTCTCCTGTTTACCCAGTTTTGACAGCATCTGAATCAGCAGGGTGGATTTACCGATCCCCGGGTCGCCACCGAGTAACAAAACCGAACCACAGACCAGTCCGCCGCCTATGGCGCGGTCGAGTTCCTGCAACCCGGTCTGCACCCGGGGTGTGGCATCCAGGGGCACCTCGCTCAGATAACAGGGTTCGGCGGTGACTGCCAGGCTGGACTGGAATCGTTGCGGACCCGCCGCCGGTTTTTCCACGCGCACCTCCTGCAAGGAATTCCAGGCCTGGCAATCCGGGCATTGGCCTACCCATTTCGGCTGTACCGCGCCACACTCCATGCATTGAAAGCGGGTTTTAACCTTCGCCATGTTCGACGAACCTGAGACGTTTCTGTACCGAGCTGACCAGTTCATAGGGAATCGTCCCGACACTGGCCGCCACCTCCTCTACGGGCAAGGTCTCACCCCAAAGCACGACCGGATCGCCGATGGTGGCGTCCGGCACCGGCCGCAGGTCGACGGCCATCATATCCATGGACACATGACCGGCAAGCCCCGTGCGTGTACCCCTGACCAGTACCGGAGTACCGGCCGGTGCCGGCCGCGGGTAACCGTCACCGTAACCTGCGGCAACGATGCCCACCGGCATGTCTTCCGGGCACTGCCAAGCCGCGCCATAACCGACACTGTCGCCGCGCCGCAGTTGCTTGACCGCAATCAGCTCCGAGCGAAAGCTCATGACCGCCTGCAAGCCGTGATCGGCGCCGGTTTCCCCGGTGAACGGCGAGATGCCGTAAATCATGATGCCGGGCCGCACCCAGTCGGCATGGCTGTCCGGCCGGCTCAGCACCGCCGCGGAATTGGCGATGGTCCTCGGCAGTTCGTAATCATCGGTCAGCTCCCTGAACAGCGTGAGCTGCTCATCAGTCAGTGCATGCAGTTTCTCATTGGCACAGGCCAGGTGCGTCATCAGATGGATCTGCCCATCGACACAGCGGCAGGCCCTGAGACGTTCGATGCAATCCGGCAGGATTCCGGGGTTGATACCGAGTCTGTGCATGCCGGTATCGATCTTGAGCCAGACTCGCAGCGTGCCCTGGATATCGCAGCGTTCGAGCATGTCGATCTGGACCGGGTCATGCACGACGATTTCGATACCCATGGATTTGATACGCAACAATTCCTCACCCGAATACGGTCCCTCGAGCAGGACCACGGGTTTTCCGACACCGGCATTTCTGACCGCCGTGGCCTCTTCCAGGCACGCCACCCCGAAGGCGTCGGCCTCGTCCAGTGCCCGTGCGACGCGTTCGATGCCATGGCCGTAACCATCGGCCTTGATAATAGCCATAATTCGGCTATGCGGGGCCAGGGTGCGGACCCGGGACAGGTTGTGGCGAAGTGCTGAGAGGTTGATATGGACCCGGGCTGGCCGACTCATCCAGTGAATTCCGTTCTGAAATTGTCTTCCGGGATGTAGTTTTCGAAGCGGGTGTACTGGCCCAGAAAGGTAAGATTCACCGTGCCTATGGGGCCGTTTCTCTGTTTACCGATGATGATTTCCGCCTTGCCTTTGTGCGGGCTATCGTCGTTATAGACCTCGTCGCGATAGATAAACACGATGAGATCGGCATCCTGCTCGATGGCGCCCGACTCCCTGAGGTCCGACATTACCGGCCGCTTGTCGGTGCGAGATTCCAGGCTGCGGTTCAACTGCGACAGGGCGATCACCGGCACGTTCAGTTCCTTGGCCATGGCCTTCAGGGATCGGGATATCTCCGCGATCTCGGTGGCGCGATTCTCGGGACTGCCCTTGACCTGCATCAGTTGCAGGTAATCGATAATAATCAGGTCCAGGCCATGCTCGCGGGCGATACGGCGGCACCGCGCGCGCAGTTCGCCCGGGCTCAGGGCCGGTGTGTCGTCGATCAATAACTTGGAATCCTTCATGATTTCCACGGCCGAGATCAGGCGTGGCCAGTCGTCGTCCTTGAGCTTGCCGGTACGGACCTTGTGCTGATCGATGCGTCCCAGCGAGGACATCATGCGCATGGCGAGTTGTTCGCCGGGCATTTCCATGCTGAACACGGCCACGGACAGCTTGCTCTTGATGGCCGCATGCTCGGCGATGTTGACCGCGAAGGCGGTCTTGCCCATGGACGGGCGGCCGGCGACGATGATGAGGTCTGATTTCTGCAACCCGGCTGTGCGTTCGTCGAAGTCATCAAAGCCGGTCGGCACACCGGTGATTGGACTGTCGCGCCGGAACAATTCATCGACGCGATCCAGCGCCGTCACCAGCAAGTCCTTGATGCGCTTGTAACTGCGGATGCCGCGCGTCTCCTGCTCAGCGATCTCGAACACCTTCTGCTCGGCGAATTCGAGTATTTCCTCGCTGCTCATGCCCTGAGGATTGAAGACCGTCTCGCCAATTTCGCCGCTGGCCCTGATCAACTGCCGCATGATGGAACGCTTGCGGATAATATCGGCGTAGGCCGCTATGCTGCTGGGGCCGGTGGAATTTTCCGCCAGGGCTGCGACATAACCCATGCCTCCGGCTTCTTCCAGGCGATTATGGTTTTCCAGCCACTCGACCACCGTGACGACGTCGAAGGGATTACCCCCGGCTTCCAGGGAGGCGATGGCGTTGAATATGACGCGATGATCCTTGCGGTAGAAATCTTCTTCGTGCAGGCGATCGGCGAGGTTAATCCAGACATCGTTATTGACAAGCACGCCGCCGAGTACGGATTGCTCAGCCTCAATGGAATGAGGCGGAATTTTCAATGCACTGGTTTCTTGATCAATATGCCCTGGCGACGGGGCAATTTCCTGCATCGATGACCTCTTGTTATAAACTGGTTGACGAGCCGGATACGGCAGTACGCATGTTACCCCCGGGCGCGGGTCATCACCAGAGATGTTTTAAGAAAAAACCGCCGCCGGATAGTCCGACAACGGCAAACCACTGATCAGGATTCTGTTTCTTCCTCGGCTTCGACAACAATCTTGATATCGGCATCGACATCCGCATGCAGCTGCACCGTCAGGTCGAACTCGCCGACGACGCGGAACGGACCTTCCGGAAGGTGGATCCCGTGTTTGCTGACCTCCAGCCCGGTGGCATGGATGGCTTCCTCGATATCGGCAACATTGACCGATCCGAATAACTTGCCCTCGCTGCTGGCCTTTCTGCGTATGGTAAATACCTGACCGTTCAACTTTTCCGCCTGGACCCTGGCCTTTTCCAGGTGCGCCTCCTGGGCCTTTTCAAGCTCGGCGCGACGTTCCTCGAAAACCTTGATGTTTTCCTCGGTGGCGGGTACCGCCTTGCCCTGGGGGATCAGGTAATTCCTGCCGAAACCGGGTTTGACCTTGACCTGTTCACCCAGCTCACCCAGTTTGTAGATCTTTTCAAGTAATATGACTTCCATCACACGACCTCTTTACATGGTTTAAAGTTATTCACGCGTTTCCGGATCATTACCGCCGGGACGACTCCCGCCCGTGGACAATCTGAAAACGGAATCCGAAATTCCAATGCAGGCAATAAACAAAACCGCCTGCAGCGAAAAAAATATCAGGGCGAAATACATCAGAAACAGCCACCAGCGTGACAGTTTTTTCGCCAAGACAATGCCATGGACGACCGAGACGCCATGAAACACATATAAAAACAGGGTCACGAACATCACATCCTTGATGACCGGTTCAAGACCGCTGTTACCCACCAGGACCAGGACCGCGCTCACCAGAATCACGGCCAGCAATACCCGTGGTAGCCTGAGCGCGATAAATTCCTGCCGGAATCCACCCGGATTAAAAATCCAGGATTGCCACCACCGGGCCAGCATCACGGTCAGGGCGATGCTGGTCACGATACCGCTGGCCATGGCCGCATTCATGTACGGGATCAACTGCTCCAGCACCGGCTTGATCTGGTCCGCCTTGGCCGTGGTCATGGCATTTTCTATCCAGGAAAACAGCACCCCGCGCCACATCGCCTGGACGTCACCGAACATTACATACGTGACGATGATATACA
>JBFGPT010000099.1:0-5909 GCA_041564575.1 Gammaproteobacteria bacterium
GATCCGAACCAGAAACACGAGGTCCGGGAACTGATCAAGGCCATGTCTGCGGACAAGGCCATTGTCATATCGACGCATATCCTTGAAGAAGTAGATGCCGTATGCAGCCGCGCAATCATCATCGCCTCCGGGCAGTTGCTGTTTGACGGCACCCCGGCCGAACTGCTGGCACAGTCGCCCACGGGCCGTATGGATGACGTATTCAGGGATATCACCACGCATTACTACCAGCAGCAAGGCATGCAGGCAGCATCATGAGAAACCTGCTGGCCATCTTCAAACGGGAACTGTACGGATATTTTTCCACGCCGGTAGCCTATGTCTTTATCGTGATATTCCTGTTTCTTACCGGCGTGTTCACCTTTTATGTCGGCGCCTTTTATGAACGTAATCAGGCTGACCTGGAGCCCTTCTTTCGTTTTCACCCGTGGCTTTACCTGTTACTGATCCCGGCGATAGCCATGCGCCTGTGGTCGGAGGAGCGCAAGTCGGGCACCATCGAACTGCTCATGACCCTGCCGGTGACCATGCTGGATGCCGTGCTGGGCAAATTCCTCGCGGCCTGGTGTTTCACCGGCCTCGCCCTGGCGCTGACGTTCCCGCTGTGGATCACCGTCAACTACCTCGGCAACCCGGATAACACCGTGATACTGGCCAGCTATATCGGCAGCCTGCTCATGGCCGGTGGTTTTCTTGCCATCGGCTCATGTATCTCGGCACTGTCAAAAAGCCAGGTGATTTCCTTCGTTATCAGCGTCGTCATCTGTTTCCTGTTTATTCTGGCCGGCTTCCCGCTGGTCGTGGATTTTTTCCGTGACTGGGCGCCGCTCGCATTGACCGACGCAATCGCCTCACTCAGTTTCCTGACCCATTTCGATTCCATTAAAAAAGGCGTGATCGATTTTCGCGACCTGTTTTATTTCGCCGCGATGATTTGCATATGGCTGTACGCCAACATCGTAATCATCCAGGCCAGGAAGGCGGACTGAACACGGATGAAGATGAACACACGCGCCACCAACAATACCTCCCTGGTGCTGGCAGCCTGCCTGTTCGTGGCCAGTATCGTCCTTGTCAACTCGACGGTGACCGGCCTGCGTCTGGACCTGACGGAGAGCAGGCTGTTCACGCTGTCGCAGGGCACCGTTAACATCCTGAACAACCTGGACGAGCCCATTACGCTGGATTACTACTTCTCGCAAAAGGAACTCACCGGTTTCCCGTCCATGCTGAATTACGGTATCCGGGTGCGCGACCTGCTGGAGGAATACGCCAACGCGGCGGACGGCAAGTTGATCCTCAACATCATCGATCCCGAGCCGTTTTCCGAGGAGGAAGACCTGGCCGTTGCCTACGGGCTGCGTGGCGTATCCGTCACCGCCGCCGGCGATCGCGCCTACTTCGGCCTGGTCGGCATCAACTCCACTGATGATGAGGTGGTCATCCCGGTATTTGACGTCAACAAGGAGGCTTCGCTGGAATACGAGATTACCAAGCTGATCTACGGCCTCGCCAATCCCGAAAAACCACTGATCGGCATAATGAGCAACCTGCCCATGCAGGGCAACCCGGAGACCGATGTCAAACCGTGGACCCTGCTGGAAAACATGCACGAGTTTTTCGATATCGAAGTCCTCAGCACGCGCACCGGTGACATTGATCCCGAAATCGATGTGCTCATGATCGTGCATCCCAAAACCTTGCAGGAACCGACCCTGTACGCCATCGAGCAGTACCTGTTGCGCGGTGGCAAGGCCATGGTCTTCGTCGACCCGCTGGCGGAAGGCGACCAGTCCCGTCCTGACTCGGAGCAACCCAGGGTCATGCCGGACCTCGACTCGGACCTCGATATCCTGTTTACAGGCTGGGGGCTGGAAGTTCTCAAGGAAAAGATCGCCGGCGACACGAACGCGGCCATGCACGTCCAGACACGCAGCGCCCGCGGCCAGCAGGAAGTCCAGTATCTGCCGTGGCTGAGCCTGGGCAAGGAAAACCTGAACCAGGAAGATTTTTCCACACGTGACCTGAACATCATTAATTTGGGTACGGCGGGCATTATCCGCACACAGTCCGGAGCCGCGGTCACGATCACCCCGCTGGTGCAGACCACGCGACAATCCATGATCATGGAGCGGGATCTGATCCTGTTCCAGCGTGACCCGCGGGTGATGCTGGATAACTTCAAGTCCGGCGAGGTACCGCTGGTGCTCGCCGCACGCGTATCCGGCAAGGTGAAAACCGCCTTCCCCGAAGGCCGGCCAAAGGCGAACAAGACAGATACCAATACGCCGCCGGATCCCGGTTTTGTCGACAGCGGCGAGGTCAATCTGATCCTGGTGGCGGACACCGACCTGTTGCGGGACCTGTTCTGGGTGCGGGAGCAGAATTTCTTCGGCATGGATATCCCCAAACCTATCGCCGATAACGCCGATTTCGTTATCAATGCCCTCGACAACCTGTCCGGCAACACCGACCTCATCAGCCTCAGGAGCCGTGGCGCCTATGCCCGGCCGTTCGAACGGGTCGAGGCCATACGCCGCCAGGCCGAAATGCAGTTCCGCGAACAGGAGCAAAAACTGATCGCGAAACTGAAAGAGGCCGAGGAAAAGATACAGAACCTGCAAAACCAGGGCGCGGGTGATAACGCCACGGTACTGACCGCGGAACAGAGCCGTGAAATCGAAAAGTTCAGGCAAATACGCCTGCAAACCCGCAAGGAGCTGCGCGCGGTTCAGCATGAGTTGAAAAAGAACATCGAGAAACTCGGGAATCAGCTGCGCTTTACCAACATCGCCCTGGTCCCGTTACTTATCATTATACTGGCCCTGATCCTGGGTTCCCTGAAATCGAAACGCAAGATTTGATAACCACGTAGACAATGCGCAACCGTAAATTTCTGATACTACTCGTGGTGACCGTGGCGGTTATACTGACGGCCAGTCTTATCTCCGGCGTGCGGGCACCGAAAACCACCAGGGAAAAAACCCTGCTGTTTCCCGCGGTCGAAACGGCCATCAACGATATCGCCCGGATAGAATTACGCGGTTTCGAACGTTCGCTTGAAATCCGGCGCAAGGACGACCAGTGGGTCATTGCCAGCAGCTATGATTACCCGGCGATCGCCGACAAGGTCCGCGGCCTTCTCATCCAGTTTGCGAATTTCCGGGTACTGGCGGAAAAGACCCGCCGGCCACATCTGTATCACCGCCTGTCGGTCGAAGATCCGGAAAAGAAGGGTTCGCGTGCAATCGTGACCACGCTTTACGGCGATGATGGCGAGAGTCTTGCTGCGCTGATCATCGGCCGGGAAAAAACCCGTGACGCCGTTAATCCCGTGCCCGCTTTCTACGGCAGGATCCCGGGCACGGAAACCTCCCTGCTGATCCAGGGACAGCCGGACGTCAGCGCCGAGACACGAGACTGGATGGATACGGCCCTGTTTCACATCGTCTCGGAACGCGTGCAGACCGTGCGCATTGAACATCCCGGTGAAACCGCCGTGCTGCTGGAACGACCGGACGAGGGACAACCCGACTTTTTCCTGCGCAACATTCCCGAAGGCAAAAAAGCGCAGTCACTGGTCATCCTGAACCGCATGGGCGCGCTGCTGGAGGATATGGCGAGCTCCGAGGTGCGGTCACTGGTTGGCACGGACTGGCCTGCCGACACGGCCACCGCCAGTATTACCACCTTCGACGGACTCGTTGTCCGCGTCAAACTGGCGCGGCTGGAGGATCAGCCGTGGGCGCACTTCACCTTCGAACAGTTGACCGGCAGCGCGTATGACACGGCAGAAGCAGCAGCGCATAGCCAGGCTGATGCGCTGAATGGCAGGCACGCGGACTGGGTCTATCGCATCCAGGACTTCAAATACGTGGATTTGACCAAACACCTGGATGACCTGGTGCGCGACAGCCGCTGATCGGGTCCCCGCCGGCGCGTACACAAGTCCGGCATCTCACGTTATACTTTGCCCCCGATTGCACCTTGTGGCGGAGCCGGCCGATTGAACCCCTCAAAACAACAAAAAGCGGAGACCTTTCAGGAACTCATCCTGGCCCTGCAGAACTACTGGCTGCAACAGGACTGTATCATTGAACAGCCATTCGACATGGAAATGGGCGCGGCCACCTTTCATCCAACCACTTTCCTGCGCGCCATCGGACCGGAACCCTGGCGGGTCGCCTTCGTGCAACCATCACGCCGACCCACCGACGGCCGCTATGGTGAGAACCCGAACAGACTGCAGCGCTATTTCCAGTTCCAGGTACTGCTGAAACCTTCACCGGACGATATCCAGCAACTCTATCTCGACTCCCTGGTGGCACTTGGTATCGACCCGCTGGTGCATGATATCCGCTTCGTCGAGGATAACTGGGAATCGCCCACGCTTGGCGCCTGGGGATTGGGCTGGGAAGTCTGGATCGACGGCATGGAGATCAGCCAGTTCACCTATTTCCAGCAGGTCGGCGGCCTCAGTTGCAAGCCGGTATCGGGTGAGATCACCTACGGTCTGGAACGCATCGCCATGTACCTGCAGGACAAGGACAGTGTCTTTGACCTGGTCTGGTCGAAAACGGCGGACACCGAGATCAATTACGGCCATATCTATCAGCAAAACGAGTACGAAATGTCATCCTACAATTTCGACCAAGCCGATACCCAAAGCCTGTTTGCCTGGTTCGAGACCTGTGAGCAACAGGCCGGGACGCTGTGCGCGGCCGAACTTCCGCTGGCGGCCTACGAGCAGGTGCTCAAGGCATCGCATACCTTCAACCTGCTCGATGCACGCCATGCTATCTCGGTCACGGAACGGCAACGTTATATCCTGCGCATACGCAGCCTGTCGAAACAGGTCGCCGAATCCTATTATGCCCGCCGGGAAGCGCTCGAGTTTCCCTTGCTGCAAAACGGTCCTGCCGCTTGATACTGTGAACTTATTTCCATGACGGCAAGACACGATCTGATCATCGAGATCGGCACCGAGGAGCTGCCCGCGATCGGTCTTGAGGCACTGGCGCAGGCCTTTGCGCAGGGCATCTGCACCGGTCTCGAAAAACAGTCCCTCGAATACGCGTCCAGCCACAGCTTCGTGACACCACGGCGCCTTGCCGTTCGCGTTGATGGCGTAATGGACGGACAGTCTGATCGCGTCGAGCTGCGCCGCGGGCCGGCCCTAGACCAGGCCTTCGATGAAAACGGAAAACCGACACGGGCCGCAACCGGGTTCGCCGCCTCCTGCCAGGTCAGCGTCGATGAACTGGTGACAATCGAAAATGACAAGGGCAAGTGGCTGGCTATCCGCCAGACCATCCCGGGCCGAAAAACCACCGAACTGTTGCAGGAGATCATTAATCACGCGCTGTCCGGGCTGCCGGTAAAAAAACGCATGCGATGGAACTGTCATGCGTTCGAATTCATCCGGCCGCTGCAATGGTTACTGGTCGTCTATGATGGCAAGCCGGTCGATCTGGAAATCATGAACCTGCACGGCGCTGACGTGACGCGTGGTCACCGCTTCCTGGCACCGGCTGAGATCAGGATTGAATCCGCCGGCCGCTACCAGGACCTTCTGCGGGAAAAGGGCATGGTGATCGCGGATTTCGCCGAACGCAAGGCGAAGATTATGGCGCAGTTGCAGCGGCTGGCGAACGAACAACACGGACGCGTGCTGGTGAATCCGGCCCTGCTCGATGAAGTCACCGGGCTGGTCGAATGGCCCGTGGCGCTGGCCGGGCAATTCAACAATGAGTTCCTGGACTTGCCCCGCGAGGTCCTCATCGCGACCATGGAAAAACACCAGAAGTCCTTCGCCCTGGAAGATGACCGCGGCAGGCTGCTGCCGGTTTTTATCGCCATCTCCAACCTTGAGAGCAAGTCACCACAGCAGGTCGTCAAGGGCAACGAGA
>JBFGPT010000100.1:0-5902 GCA_041564575.1 Gammaproteobacteria bacterium
GCACGTCGCCAGATGATCACCTCCGGCATCGTCGAGCCCAGCGCCCGGACCCGGCATGAGTGATACGCCCGTGGTGATATATACAGATGGCGCCTGCCGCGGTAATCCGGGGCCGGGCGGCTGGGGCGTATATATGTCTTACCGGGGTCAGGAAAAGGAACTGTATGGGGGCGAGCCGGAAACCACCAATAACCGCATGGAATTGACCGCCGCCATCCGCGGACTCAAGGCGCTGAATCCGCCACGGCGGCAGGTGCGGCTGATCACGGATTCCGAATACGTGAAAAACGGCATCAGCGAGTGGTTACCGGCCTGGAAACAGCGTGGCTGGAAAACAGCGGCCGGAAAGCCGGTCAAGAATCTGGATCTGTGGCAGGAGCTCGATGCGGTTGTTGCGGATCACGATGTTGAATGGCGCTGGGTCAAGGGCCATAGCGGGGATCCGGGCAACGAACGCGCGGATGAGCTGGCCAACCAGGGCATCGATGAATTATTGATGAATAACTGAGCGGGAACTATACAGGCGCATGAGACAGGTTGTCCTCGATACGGAAACCACCGGCCTTGAACCCTCCCAGGGTCACCGGATCATCGAGATAGGGTGTGTCGAAATGGTGAATCGCCGCAAGACCGGCAACGTGTATCACCAGTTCATCAACCCGCAACGCGACGTGGAAGACGGCGCCTATGATGTCCACGGCATCAGCAATGAGACACTGGCCGACAAGCCGGTGTTTGCGGATATCGCCCGCGAGTTTATCGATTTCATCCGCGATAGCGAATTGATCATTCACAATGCACCGTTCGATGTCGGCTTTATCGACGCGGAGTTGTCCAGTCTTGGCAAGGAATGGGGTGTGGTCAACGATTATTGCCGCATCCTCGACACGCTGGTGCTGGCGCGGGAAAAACATCCCGGACAGAAAAACAGCCTGGATGCCCTGTGCAAGCGCTATGACGTGGACAACTCACAGCGCGAATTGCACGGGGCCTTGCTGGATGCCCAGATCCTGGTCGATGTCTATCTGCTGCTGACCGGCGGGCAGACGCATCTGAGCCTTGAACATGAGATCATTGACCACGGCGATTCAAATGGCGAGGGCACAATCACAACCGTGGAGTGGCCGCCACTCAGGCGCGTGCAACCCGGTGCAGCGGAGTTGTCGGCACACCGGGCACGGCTTGCCTGTATCGAGGCCGTGACCGGTGAAACCAGTATCTGGAACCGTCTGGATGACGGTTGAAAGGCGGGTCAGGCCTCTTGATCTGCCGTGGTTTCGGCAGCTGCCCGGGTCAGCGACTGTAATTCCCCCTTCTCATACATCTCCAGGGTGATATCGCAGCCACCGATCAATTCGCCGTTGACGAACACCTGCGGGAATGTCGGCCAACTGGAGATGGAGGGCAGGGTGGCGCGCACTTCCGGTTCGGCGAGCACATCGACATAGGCGAACTCGACATTACAGGCCTTGAGAGCCTGTGAGGTCCGCATCGAAAATCCGCATTGCGGGAAGTCCGGCGTGCCTTTCATAAAGATAACGATCGGGTTCTCGGCGATCGTTTTCCTGATCTGTTCTTCTACGCTCATCAGTATTGCCTCGTTTGTATCGTTGTATGTGTTGATTCTAAGCCGCCGGCGGTTGAATTGGAACGGCGGTCCTGTGATTAGTCCGGCTGTCCCCAGCCACCACCACCGGGTGAGAGGAGTGTCAGTCTATCGCCTGCATCGAGTTCAAGGCTTGTTTTGCCGGGCAGGATTTGACCGTTCAGGCGGTTTTCTCCCCGCGCGGCGGCCCCGCCGCCCGCCAGCCCCCAGGGGGGATGGCGGCGCCGTTCGGTCAGCAGGCTGACACTGGTTTTTTCCAGAAATTCATATTCCCGCGCCAGTCCCTCGCCGCCCTGGCGTTTACCGCTGCCGCCGGAACCGTGCCGCAAGGCATAGCGCCTGATGCGCAGCGGGAAGTGCATCTCCAGGATCTCGATAGGCGTGTTGCTGGTATTGGTCATATGCGTCTGCACGGCATCGAGACCGCCGCCGCCCGGGCCGCTGCCCATGCCTCCGGCCAGGGTTTCATAGTAGTCCCAGCCAGGCGCGCCCATGGCGATATTGTTCATACTGCCCTGGCTGGCCGCGGGAATACGGTCGGGGATGGCGCGGGCCAGGGCACCCAGGATCACATCGACGATGCGGGTGCTGGTCTCGACATTACCGGCGGCGACCGCGGCCGGCGGCCGGGCATTCAACAGGCAGCCGGCCGGCGCCTGCAAGCGGATGGCGCGAAATGCCCCGGCGCAGGGCGGCGTCTGTTCCGGCATCAGGCAGAAAAAACTGTAATAGGCTGCTGCCGCCGTGACCGATAAAGGACAATTGATATTGCCGCTGACCTGCGCCGAGGTGCCGTTAAAGTCGAGATCGACCTTGCCCGCGGCGACGCTGATCCTGACCTTGATGGGGATGTCTTCGTGCCCCTGGCCATCGTCATCCATGAGGTCAGTAAATTCATACTGTCCGTCCGGGATACTGATCAGGCCGCTGTGCGCCATACGCCCGGCGTAATCATTCAGCGCCACCAGCGCCTCGAGATAAACGGGCGCCTGCATTTCCCGGATCAATGTGCACAACCGCCGCACGCCGGTCAGGTTGGCGCTGCGTTGTGCATTGAAATCCGCCTCGGCCTGTGGCGAGTCATGCAGCGCAGTCATAATGTTTTCCCAAACGTCCTCGCACAGACGGTTTTCCCTGACCAGGTGGACGGGATGAATGACCAGGCCTTCTTCCTCGAGCGAGCGCGCTACCGGCATGGAACCTGGTGTCGCCGCACCGATGTTGGCGTGGTGGGCCCGGTTGGCGACGAAGCCGAGCAATTCGCCATCGATGAACACGGGGCTGATGAAGGTGACATCGGGCAGGTGCGTTCCGCCCAGAAAAGGGTCATTGAGAATGACGCAGTCGCCCTCGCGCCACTCGCGCTGACGGACGATTGATTGCATGGCGTAGGCCATGCTGCCGAGATGCACGGGGATATGCGCGGCCTGGGTGCACAATAATCCCTCGCGGTCGAATATGGCGCAAGAATAGTCCAGACGATCGCGTATATTCGGGGAAAAGGCCGTGTGCTGCAGGGCAGCGCCCATTTCATCGCAGACCGCCTGGATACGGCAGATAAACAGACTCAACTCTATAGCGTTCATTTTTAACTGATTTATAGATGAAAGGGCATCAACTCCCAAGTATAATTCAGCCCACTGGGGTTCGATATCAATCACTTTGTATATCAGAATGAGGAGGGTAATTTGATGAATCCGCTCAAATCCGTACCGGGCACCATCGCTCTGGGTTTTATCATATCCGTGATTATCGCCGTGTTTGATGGTGACGGACTTAATCCGGCCATGTGGTCGCTGGTGGTCTGGCTACACGTGTTTTTTGGCGTGATCTGGATCGGATTACTTTACTATTTCAATTTTGTCCAGGTGCCCGCGGTCGGGGTTGCCACCGCCGACAGCGACGGTCCGGGACCTGCCGCCATCAACAAGTATGTGGCGCCGCGCGCGCTTTGGTGGTTTCGCTGGGGTGCCCTGTTGACCTGGTTGACCGGGGCGGCCGCGCTCGAGGTATCCGGATTCGGTTTCGTCGAAGCCTTTACCCTGCAAAGCGGTGTCTGGATTATCGGGCTGGGTGCCTGGATGGGCACCATCATGCTGTTTAACGTCTGGGTCCTTATCTGGCCGAACCAGAAAAAGATTCTGGGGATGGTCGAGGCCACGGATGATGAAAAGGCCAAGGGCAAGGTGATCGCATTGATGGCGTCCAGGACCAATACCTTTCTGTCAATACCGATGCTGATGTGCATGGTCGGTCAGATGCACGGTATGCCGCTTTAATAAATCCGCGGGAAGTAACCGGCGCGCAAACCCGGCCCTCGCGGTCGGGTTTGTGTTTTAAGGGAAGTGCAATCACATAAATCTTCAACCAGTATGAGTTGTCTGATGGCGAATTACAGTCCATACCCGGTCGCCTTTCAATGGGGCGAGGGGGTCTGGTTATACGATGTCAATGGCGAGCGTTATCTCGATGCCCTGAGCGGTATCGCGGTGTGTGGCCTGGGCCATGCCCACCCGGCGGTCGCCGAGGCGATCTCGGACCAGTCTGGCAAATTACTGCATACCTCGAATCTCTATCAAATCCCCTTGCAGGAGGCACTGGCGGCGAAGTTGACCGCGCGTGCCGGTATGGACAAGGTTTTTTTCTGTAATTCCGGTGCCGAGGCCAACGAAGCAGCCATCAAGATGGTGCGCCTGCACGGCCACAAGAAGAACATTGAGACGCCGCTGATCGTCGTCATGGAGAAAGCTTTTCACGGCCGCACCATGGCGACCCTGACGGCGACCGGTAACGACAAGGTGCAACAGGGATTCGCGCCCCTGCTGCCCGGTTTTATCCGCGCGCCGTATAATGACATTGGCGCCATCGAGCGACTGGCGGCCGAACACGGCGATATCTGCGCAGTATTACTGGAACCGATTCAGGGTGAGGGCGGTGTCATTATTCCCGATCCGGGCTATCTGGCGGCGGTCCGTGGCCTGTGCGATGAGTATGACTGGTTGATGTGCCTGGACGAGGTTCAAACCGGCATGTGTCGCAGCGGGCAATGGTTCGCCTTTCAACACGAAAAAATTTTGCCGGACGTGATGACGCTGGCCAAGGCGCTGGGTAACGGTGTGCCTGTCGGGGCCTGCCTGGCCCGCGGCGCTGCCGCGGATTTGATGCAGCCCGGCAGCCACGGTTCAACCTTTGGCGGTAATCCCCTTGCGGCCCGGGCAGCACTGGCGGTCATGCAGGTACTTGAAGACATCGGCGCGGATCAAAAGGCGGCGCAGGCCGGACAGATGTTGCTGGAAACACTCCGCGGCCGGCTGGCTGATCATCCCGGTGTAAAAGACATCCGCGGCAAGGGTTTGATGCTTGGGATCGAACTGGACCGCGACTGTGGTGAACTGGTCAACATGGCTTTGCAAAAGCGATTACTCATCAATGTCACGGCCGGTAATGTCATCCGCCTGTTGCCGCCGCTGATAGCAGAGACTGCGCAGTTGCAACAAATCGCCGACACCGTCGGGGAGGTCGTAGTGGATTTCTTACAGGACAGTCGCGCATGAAACATTTTCTGACCCTGAATGACCTCGGCGGCAGCGATGCACTGCTCGCTTTGATCGAACATGCTATCCGGTTGAAGCAGGATCTCGTGCACGGCCGTGTCCATCAGAGCCTGACTGGCAAAACGCTGGCCATGATTTTCGAAAAATCATCCACCCGCACCCGCGTTTCTTTCGAGACAGCGATGAATCAACTGGGTGGCGCATCCATATTCCTGTCACCGCAGGACACACAACTGGGACGGGGTGAACCGGTGGAAGATACCGCGCGTGTGCTATCGAAAATGGTGGATGCAGTAATGGTACGGACCTTCGAACATGAGAAACTCGTGCGATTTGCGGAGAGCGCGAGTATTCCGGTGATCAATGGTCTGTCGGACTCCTATCATCCCTGCCAGTTACTCGCGGACATACAGACCTATACGGAACATCGTGGCAGCCTGGCGGGTCGCAAGGTCGCCTGGCTGGGGGACGGTAACAATATGTGTCATTCCTATATCAATGCCGCGCATCTGCTTGAATTTGAATTGCATATCGCCTGTCCCGGGGCATATCGACCGGATGCGGACGTGGTCGATCTGAAGCGGGATAATATCGTCATTACGCAAGATCCGGCGGCCGCCGTCGACGGCGCGGACCTGGTCGTTACCGATGTCTGGGCCAGCATGGGACAGGAGGAGGAGGCGGCTGCCCGCAAGAAGGCCTTTGCCGGTTTCCAAGTTAATGCGGACCTGCTCAGGCAAGC
>JBFGPT010000101.1:0-5893 GCA_041564575.1 Gammaproteobacteria bacterium
CGCGGTCCAGCAGGCCCGGCATGTTTGCTTCCAGCCAGTCGAAAAAGGCCGCGTCGCGGATCAGCCCGTACTTGATGACCTCCGCCATTCCGGCCCGCATTTCTCTTGCTTCAAGTGTGTCGAGTACGGCGGTATCCGCAATCACCGCGACCGGCTGGTGAAACGCCCCTATCATGTTCTTGCCGAGACGGTGATTGACCGCCGTCTTGCCACCAACGGAGGAATCGACCTGGGCCAGCAGGGTGGTCGGGATCTGGATAAAGTCGACCCCACGCTGATAACAGGCCGCGGCAAACCCGGTAATATCGCCGATCACACCGCCGCCCAGGGCAATCAGGGTGACGTTACGGTTGCATTTATGCTCGAGCAGGGATGTGATGATGGCTTCGAGGCTTTCCAGCGTCTTGTACTTTTCACCGTCCCTGAGCACGAAGGTCTGGCAGGCGTGATCGGCCAGCGCGGCCTGCAAGGTTTCGAGGTACAGCGGGCCTACCCTGTCATTGGTGACGATGAAGACCTGTTGTCCCTGGATATGCCTTGTGATCAGGCTTTTGTCAGTCAGCAAGCCGCTGCCAATATAGATGGGATAACTGCGCTCGCCCAGACTGACATTAAGGATTTTCATTGCGGAATTTTATGGTTGTAAATCTGGTCTATGATCTGCCTGATATTGAATCTGGTCGTATCGATAGTCAAATCGGCTATCTCCCGGTAGAACGGGTCCCGGATCTCCATGATCATGGCCAGGGTGGCGCGTGGATCATCCGTCAACAACAGGGGCCGGCGGGTATCTTTGGCAATCCTGTTCATGATGTGATCAACATCGCCGGTCAGGTACACCACGAAACCGTTGTTGCTGATTAATTCGCGGTTCTCCTCGCTCAGGACGGACCCGCCGCCGGTTGCCAGTACGATCCCTTTGAGCGCGGTGAGTTCCTTCAGCACCTCGCTTTCGCGTTTCCTGAAACCGGCTTCACCTTCAATATCGAAGATCACCGGCACGCTGACACCGGTCCGCGCTTCCACCTCGTGATCGCAGTCGTAAAATTCAAGGCCCATGACTTTGGCCAGGCGTTTGCCGATGGTTGACTTGCCGACCCCCATCGGGCCTATCAGGAACAGGTTGGATATATTCTCGGAGGACACGGAAAAACCTGGAATTCTATGCCTTTCGGATACCGGTTGCCTGAAGAATAACAGCTTTACGATTTATTGGCCCGGCGAAATTCCTCCACACCCAAAAAAAAAGATGTGACCATTATTAAAACAGCCACATCTTTCAATATTAGCAGTGTTACCTTGCTATCAGATTTCCAGATTGTCCTTGAGGATCTTCGGCGTTACGAAAATCAGCAGTTCGGATTTGCTTTTCTCGTTGCTGGTCCGCTTGAACAGGAACCCGACATACGGCAGGTCACCGAAGAACGGTACCCGGTCGATACTGTTGGTATCGGTCTGCGAATAGACGCCGCCCAGCACTACCGTCTCACCATCATCGACCAGTACCTGGGTACTGACGTTGCGAGTATTGATCGGCGGGACGCCCAGTACATCGGGGCTGCCGCGGCTGTCCTGGTTGACGGACAGGTCGAGCAGGACGCGGTCATCCGGCGTAATCTGCGGTGTGACCCGCAGCGACAAGACCGCCTTCTTGAAGGAGACCGAGGTCGCACCACTGGAGGTCGCCTGCTGGAACGGGATTTCGACACCGTTCTCTATGACCGCCTCGCGCTGGTTGGCGGTAATGACCTTGGGATTGGCGATATCCTCGGTACGGCCTTCGGCAACCGCGGCCGACAGTTCGAGTTGTAACAGCCAGGTGCCGACCTTACCAACCAGCAATCCAAGACTGCCTGCGGCACCGGCGACCGGCAAGTCGACGATCAGGTTTTCGTTGTCGCCCGTGGTCAGGAAGGTTGGTCCGCCAACGTTGACGTTACCAGACTGACCACCACCCAAGGCGACAAAGGTCGAGTCATTAGTCAGGTTGTTGTTGCGGTCCGTGTCCTTGCTGTAACCGAAACGAACACCCAGATCCTTGGTGAAACTCTCGTCAGCGTTGACGATGCGTGACTCGATCAGCACCTGTTTCACCGGCACGTCGAGTTTATTGATCATGGAACGAATACTCTCCAGGCTGGAACCGACATCCTGGATGATCAGGGTATTGGTACGCGCATCGATGGAGACATTGCCGCGCTCGGACAACAGGTTGTTTGCCTCTGCCTTGATCAGGGTGGCGAGATCGCTGGCCTTGGCATAATTCACCTGGATGAACTCGGTACGCAGTGGCGCCAGATCCACGAGCTGCCTTTCGGCTTCAAGTTCCAGCTTCTCGCGCGCGGCCAGTTCTTCCTGGGGCGCGACCATCACCACGTTACCGGTCTTGCGCATGCCGAGACCACGCGCCTTGAGAATGATATCCAGCGCCTGGTCCCAGGGCACGTTCTTCAGCCTGAGTGTCACATTACCGGAGACCGAATCACTGGCCACCATGTTAAAGCCCGTGAAATCAGCGATCAGCTGCAACACGGCACGGACCTGGATATTCTGGAAGTTAAGCGACAGCCTTTCCCCCGTGTAGCCGAACTTCTCTTTTCTGAGTTTTTCCTGCTCGGCCTGGGTCAATGGCTTGACGTCGATGGTCAACTGGTTGTCAGACTGGTACACCAGGTGATCGTAATCGTCCGAAACGGTGGAGATCACCATGCGGGCGCCCTTGCCATACGGCGCGGTATCGATCTCCTTGACCGGTGTGGCGAAGTCTATGACGTCAAGTTTCCTGTCCAGGTTTTCAGGCAGGTTGGTATCCAGGAAATCGATCAGGATCTTGCCACCTTCCTGGCCGATATCCACGCCGATAGACGGGTCGGACAGGGTCACGATGATGCGGCCTTCGCCCTGGTCACCGCGACGGAAGTCAATGTTTTCCAGTGAGCTGCTGGACCGCATCCGCGGACCCGCCGCAAAGGTGCTGGCCGGTGCCGAGGCCGTAGCCTTGGCGCCCAGCGTAATGAGTACGGCGTTGCCTTACGTGCTGATATCATAAGGGACGGATTCAACCAGGTTCAGTACGACACGTGTACGGCCGGCGGCCTCGACTGCCGAGACACTGTGCGCCACACCGAGACCGATAGAAACATTCCTGTTAGATGTACTCAGGACGGTATTGGGAAAATCCAGCGCAATCCTGGCAGGGTTGTCGATGGTAAAGCTGAGCGGTTCTCCGCTTTGCGGGGTGTCCAGGTCGAGTCTTATCTGGACCCGGTCACCCGGCAGGGCGGAATAACTGATTCCTTCCAGTGCTGACTGGGCGCTAAGATTGAAGCTGATTAACGCAAGAATCAAAAATATACTTCTGGTTACCAGTTGCTTACTCATCCGTATATCCCCGGTTATAGAATTTGATTTGAATACTGTCATCGCCATGTACCTTCTGGATTATTCTGCCAACGCAACGGCCGCGATGCGTTCTTCCCAACGGCCCTGGCTGTTCTTGATGATCTCCCTGAGTTCGATCTTGTCCTCAAAGATGTTGGTGATCTTGCCGATGTTACGGCCCATGTAGTTTCCAACCTTGACCCGGTGCACCGTGCCGTCAGGAGACTTGATAATGCCCCATTGTTCTTCCATGCCATCCAGGGTGCCGACCATCTGCAGGCTGTCCAGTTCGTAACCTTCCAGTTCTTCGCGGTTGCGATTCTTGATCTCGCGCTCCATCTCCTCGGTCAGTCCGGCATCCTCTTCCTGAGCGATTTTCTTTTGTTGTTCCTTGTAGAATGGTTCAAACGGATCGACGGAACCCGCCTCGAAGGCCTGGTAGGCATAAGCTTCATAGGGCACGATTTCCGGCAGCGGTTCTATTTCACCACCCGGCCTTGCCATGATTTCGGATACCTGCGCCTCCAGGTCGCTGATATCGTTCGAGACACATGCCGAGAGGAGCGTTGCAAGCAATCCGGTAAACAATAAACGTATTGTTATTTTCATGTCTGTTTATTCCTCGTCTTCCTCGAGCGCCCGGTAGGTCTTGGCAGTCATGCTCATGGAGAGTGACTTGCTCTTGTCTTTCTTCGTGTCGATGACGATATTGTGCGCCGTCACGATTCGCGGCAGGGATGCCACGCCACTGACGAATTCACCAAACTCGTGGTAGTCGCCAACCACCCTGATCTGAATTGGCAGTTCGACGTAAAAGTCCTTGGGCTGTTCCTTTCTGGGTTTGAACAGTTCGAACTCAAGCCCGGAGGCCAGGCCGGTTTGTGAAATATCAACAAGCAGTCCGGCGACCTCGGTTTCATCCGGCAATTGCCGCAACATATCGCCGAATGACTGCTTCATTTCCTTCATTTGTTCCTTGAGGGCATTGAGGTTGGCGGCCTTTTTCTGCTTGCGCTCCAGCTTGCCGATTTCCTCGATCTCCTTGGCTTCAAGATCAGCGATAGTAGTTCTCAGATCCTTGATATCGTATTGCCAGCCGGCAAAAAGGATGACACCGACAACTATCACGACAAGACCAATCTTGATGGGCAGCGGCCAGCCACCCATATTCTGGGGATCGAGATTATTGATGTCGTCAATCAAGCTCATGCTTCGTCACCTTCTTCTTCATCTTCGGTCTTGCGTTTCGGGATCTTCTGCTGAAAACGCAGGGTGAAATTGCTGATCCTGGGACCTTCCTTCACCTGTGACTGGATCACATCCAGATCCGGATTCTTCAACCATTCCGACTTTTCCAGGTTACGCATGAACGATGACACGCGCGCATTCGACTGGGCGACACCGTTGATCGTGATATTGCGGCCCTTCTGGGTCAGCTTTTCCAGGCTGACACCTTCCGGCAAGGCATTGACGATCTCGTCGAACAGCCTGACCACGAGCGGGCGGTTGCCCTGCAGCCGTTCAATGGCGCGCATTCTCGCCAGCAGGCGTTCCTTTTCCTTCTCAAGGCGCTTGATCTCCTGGATCTTTTTGTCGAGCACCTTGATCTGCGAATCGATATAACTGAGCCTGTTTTCACGGTACTTGATGACTTCGCTGTGATACCAGTGGACACCGCCCCAGATAACTGCGGCCATCACGGCAAAAATCGCGACTGTCACCAGGAATTCAGTCTGTTTTTCCTTCCGGAGTGCCTCGCGCCAGGGCAGTAAATTTATCTTGGCCATTAATCAAAACTCCTTAATGCCAGACCGCATGCAACCATTAATGCCGGGGCATCATTGGCCAGGGAATCCGGTGGCACTTTTGAGGAAAGCGACATGTTCGCGAAGGGATTAACCACACTGGTTGGAACCCCAATCTTTGATTCAACGAGTTCCGCAATACCGTGTATGGACGCGCAACCACCTGCAAGCAGCAGGTGATCAATATTTGAAATCGAGCTGGAAGAGTAGAAGAACTGTTGCGCCCGGCTGATCTGTTGTGCCAGAGATTCCTTGAAGGGCTCGAGCACTTCCGGCTCATAATTATCCGGCAGGCCACCCTGCCGCTTGGCCAGCCCGGCCTCCTCGTAGGAAAGACCGTAACGGCGTTGTATGTCCTCGGTTAATTGCTGGCCGCCAAATTGCTGTTCGCGTGAATAGATGATCTTCATGTTCTCCAGCACACTGAATGTCGTGACCGATGATCCGACATCGGCGACGGCGATGATCTGATCCGTTGCGCCCTGGAAAAGATCGTCGATCAGTAAGCCCACGGTGTTTTCAAGCGCAAAGGCCTCGACGTCGATGACCTTGGCAACCAGGTCGGCGGTATCCAGAACTGCGACACGCGAATCGACCACGTCACTTCTTGAGGCGGCCAACAGGACATCGACACGGTCAGGATTGGTTTCCGACGGGCCGATGATTTCGAAATCGAGTGCCACCTCTTCAAGCGGGAAGGGTATGTA
>JBFGPT010000102.1:0-5886 GCA_041564575.1 Gammaproteobacteria bacterium
GCTCACGACCAGCAGCACCACCAGGGCGAGGCCGCCGATGATGATATTGCGCATGGTGCGACGCTTTAATTTCTTCCCCCCGACGGGTCCTTCAACCATGAACGATCTCCCCTGCATGCATCCCGGTATGACCAAATCCACCAGCGCCACGCTGGCTCTCGTTGAATTCCTCAACCACTTCCAGATTGACCTGGACCACCGGCACGATCACCATCTGCGCAATGCGCATACCGGGTTCAACGGTGAACGTATGACTGCCGCGGTTCCAGCATGAGACAAAGATTTGCCCCTGGTAATCCGAGTCTATCAGCCCGGTCAGATTGCCCAGCACGATGCCGTGCTTGTGACCGAGGCCGGAGCGGGGCAACAGCACCGCCGCCAGCGCAGGGTCGCCGATATCCATGGCGAAACCGCAGGGGATCAACTCCGTGGCCCCCGGCGCAATGATCAGTGACTGATCGACACAGGCGCACAGGTCCATACCGGCTGAACCGTCGGTGGCATAAGCGGGCAGAGGAAACTCAGTGCCGAGTCTCGGATCCAGGATCCTGATGGCGATACTTTTCTTCATAACGTTGTGCAATTACGCGTATTAACTGGCGTGCCAGCTTGTCCTTGGAGGCCTGTCCCAGATCCAGGCTGCCCCCTTCCCAGTACAGGTGCAATGCGTTTTCCTCGCTGTCAAAACCCAGTCCTGCACCGACCTGGTTGGCCGCGATCATGTCCAGACGCTTTTTCTCAAGCTTGGCCCGGGCATGCTGCTCGACCTTGCTGGTCTCCGCGGCAAAGCCCACGGTGAAGGGCGGTTCTGGCCTGGCGGCGACTTCAGACAGTATATCGGCTGTCTTGTTCAGTGTCAGTGAGAATTCACTTACATTTTTCTTGATCTTGTCAGCGGCCACCGATGCGCACTGGTAATCCGCCACGGCGGCAGCCGAAATAAAGACCCGCGCCGTGTCGACATGGGCCAACACCGCCCGGTGCATTTCCGCGGCCGTTTCGACCTGTATCAGCCGGGCCCGGTCCGGCGCAACGATGGCGGTGGGTCCTGACACCAGTATCACCTCGGCCCCCGCCTCCAGGGCGGCCCGGGCGATGGCGTAGCCCATACGGCCGGAACTGCGATTGCTGATGTAACGCACCGGGTCGATGTGTTCGCGGGTCGGTCCGGCGGTCACCAGTATCCGCTGCCCGCTCATGATGTCGCTGGTGAAGGTCTTGGCCAACGCCGCCAGCAGTTGTTCCGGCTCCAGCATGCGTCCGGGCCCGGTCTCGCCACAGGCCTGCGCCCCGCTCGCCGGACCCAGCAGGGGCACGCCACGGGATTTCAGTATTTCGACATTGGCCCGGGTGGCTTCAGCCTGCCACATCTGCCGGTTCATGGCCGGCGCCAGGAGCACCGGCTCGGCCGTGGCCAGGCACAGGGTCGTCAGCAGATCATCGGCCAGACCATGACAGTAACGGGCCATGAAGTTGGCGCTGCACGGCGCCACCAAAACCAGATCGGCCCAGCGTGCAAGTTCGATGTGGCCCATGGCCGCCTCGGCCTCTGCGTCCAGCAAGTCGGTGTGCACGCGCTGTCCCGACAGCGCCTGCAGGGTGAGCGGGGTGATGAACTTGCAGGCTGCTGCCGTCATGACGACGCGGACCTCGGCACCGCACTCACGCAGGCGCCTGACGAGTTCGGCACTCTTGTAGGCGGCAATGCCGCCGGTGATGCCGAGCAGGATGCGTTTGCCGGAAAGATTGTTCATAATGCATGGATTCTAAACCATATTGGTCGTGCCCGGTAAGCGCGTATGCAGGGCAGCGGCCGATAGCGGACATGCACGCGGATCCGAAAACTGCGTACAGGGAGAACAATTCACAGCGGAGGTCATCATGTCCATCACGCACTGGCCCGCGGACGAACGCCCGCGGGAAAAGCTTATCCTCAAGGGGGCCGGCCAACTGTCCGATGCGGAATTGCTGGCCATCTTTATTCGCACCGGCACGCGTGGCCAGACTGCCGTGGATCTGGCGCGGGCGATGATCCGCCGCCATGGCGGGCTGCGCCAGTTACTGGAGGCGGACCGTGCGGAGTTCTGCCGTGATAAAGGTATCGGCCTGTCCAAGTACACGCAGATCCTGGCGGCACTGGAGCTTGGTCAGCGTTATTTGGCCGCGAGTCTTGATCGGACCGATCTCATGAACTCGCCGCAGACCACGCGTAATTACCTGAGGATGCGCATGCGCGCCTTTGAGCAGGAAGTCTTCGCGGTCCTGTTCCTCGACAACCGCCACCGCGTGATCCACTTCAAGGAGATGTTTCATGGCACCATCAACGGAGCCAGCGTCTACCCGCGCGAAGTGGTCAAGGAAGCATTGTCGCACAACGCCGCGGCCGTGATCTTTGCCCACAATCACCCCTCGGGCGTGGCCGAACCCAGCCGCGCCGATATCCAGATCACCCGGCGCCTGCGCGAGGCGCTGGAACTGGTCGACATCCAGGTGCTCGACCACTTTGTGATCGGCGATGCCGAGGCCGTGTCCTTCTCTGAACGCGGATTGTTATAGTCGTGCTGCTTACGGTGTGGTCTCAGGCCGATCCGGTATGGGCTGCGGCGGCACAGCAATATAAACCATGAATTTATCCATATAGGACCACGCGCCTGTTTTTGAATAGGTCATGACCTGCCGGTTTTCGTTGCCCTGGCTCAGGGTGCCGGCGCCGTATTCACCACTGCTGACCAGACTGTGACCGCCCCAGTCGAACGTCCTGATGATATCGGTGGTTTGCTCGCCTTTCTCCGCGCCGACGTAGATCACCTCCGTGGGCAGTGCCATGGTTTCGATGGCCGCGCCAAACTGGAATAACGACTCCGAGCGGTCCGCCGCCGTGAGGATTGCATCGAGCAGCTGGCCGTAACGTGGCCGGATGTACTCCTCACGGCCATGTTCCGGAAGTTCAAACACCTGTTCCAGCCCTTCCTGGATCGTGTCCCGGTGGTTCCACACCAGCAACACGGCACCGCCGGCCAGCCCCATAAAGATCACGATGCCAATCAGGCAACCTTTCATATCACTGCGTTCGCGAAATACGTTCGGCAGTTGCGCCGGCGCTTCGATCCGCCGCCGCGGTCATGCGCCCGGAAAGATCCCGGCAATGGTCTGCTGAATGGCTTCCGCCGCCCGGCGCGGGTCGTCGGCGTCGCGGATCGGCCGGCCGACGACGATATAGTCGGCGCCATTGGCGAAGGCCTGGGCCACATCGACGGTGCGCTTCTGATCGTCCTGGTTATCTACCGGTCGGATGCCGGGCGTAACGACCAGCAGCCTGTGGTCCAGGTACTGCCGCAGGGCCGGCGCCTCGAGACCGGAAGACACGACGCCGTCACAACCCGCCTCCAGCGCCCGCCGGGCCCGCGACAGCACCAGGGCCTCGACATCGCAGTCAAACCCCAGGTCGTCCAGATCACCGCGATCGAGACTGGTCAGGGCCGTGACGGCGAGGATCTTCACGTCACCCTTGGCCGCGGCCGCGGCGTGCAGGATCGCGTCGTTGCCATGCACGGTGGCGAAGGTCGCGCCGTGCCGGCTCAGGGCGCGCACGGCGGAGCCCACGGTCTGCGGCACATCGAAGAATTTGAGATCAACAAACACCTGCTTGTCGCGCTCGATCAGCCATTCAAGCAGGGCGTAGTAGTCCCCGGCCATGAACAGCTCCAGCCCGATCTTGTAGAATTTGACGGCCTCACCCAGGCGCTCGGCCAGCTGTCTGGCCTGTTCCGGTGTCGGCACATCCAGCGCGAAGATCAGTCGGTCTTCCGGCCTGATTGTTTTGGCTTTGTATTCAGTCATGACACAATACTCTATATCTATTTGAAATTATTATGATTTAACTAATATTTCGATTGTCGGCGGGGCCAGTCCCGGCAAGCCTGCCGGCGCCGGCATGACATCGACAGACCCCGCGAAGCGCGTTATTCCAGGCTTGGCAGTCCTGTTGAATCTGTGTAAGATCCGCGCTCTTTTTTAATCCTATATGCCGTTACGTATTTCCAGGAACGCAAAATATCATGTCACGCATCTGCCAGGTAACCGGAAAACGCCCGATGACGGGAAATAACGTGTCACACGCCCATAACAAGACACGTCGTCGCTTTATGCCCAATCTGCATACCCGGCGTTTCTGGGTCGAGAGCGAGAACCGCTGGGTGCGCCTGCGCATCAGCCGTCATGGGCTGAGGATCATCGACAAAAAGGGTATCGATGCCGTGTTACAGAACATCCGCGACCGCGGTGAAAAGGTCTAGGAGGCAGGATTATGCGCGACAAAATCAAGCTCGTCTCCAGCGCCGGTACCGGGCATTACTACACCACCACCAAGAACAAACGCAATATGCCTGACAAGATGGAAATCAAAAAATACGACCCGGTGGTGCGTAAGCACGTGCTCTACAAGGAAGGCAAGATCAAATAAAGTACGGCCCGGTAAAACCGTTACAGCATAAAAAACCCGCTTGCGCGGGTTTTTTATTGGCAGCACAGTCAGGTCCCGCGCTCAGGTAGCAGGCTGTACCGTTTGCAGGGTATAACCGCGCAGCATTTCGACAAAATCTTCCAGCGCCTCGATCCCGGAAGCCTCGGCCTGGTGGCACCACTCCTGCAGTTCATGCAACAGGGTCTCCTCGGAGCGTGTCCCCGACTGCCACAGGGCCTGCAACCTTTGCCGGAATTCATATACCGCCTTCAGGGCATCGTTTTCATTCAACAGCTTTTCCAGCACCTGCTGGCTTTCGGCGTCGAGCTGAAATTGCGGCCGGTTCAGGATGCGTCTCAACCTGCGCAGGACAATACGCCCGGAGCGCGCCGCCTTGGCATGCTCCTCGCGGTACACGCGCCGGATGACCTTGCGGCCATAATCAGACATCAGGTACAGGCGACTCGAGATAACGGCACTCAGGGTATCCACATCGATGCGGTTCTTGCTCTGCATGACCCTGGGGACTGGCGCCACCTTTTTCACCCGCGCGAGACCCGCCCGCGCCAACAGGCGAATATACAGCCAGCCGATGTCAATCTCCCACCACTTGATCGAGAAACGGGCGGAGCTGACAAAGGCGTGGTGATTGTTATGCATCTCCTCGCCGCCGATGAGAATACCCACCGGCACGATATTGGTCGAGGCGTCTTGTGAATCAAAATTCCGATAGCCCCAACAGTGACCGATCCCGTTGATAACGCCGGCGGCGAAAAACGGGATCCAGATCATCTGCACGGCCCAGATCGAAATCCCGACAAAGCCGAACAGGATAAAATCGATCACCAGCATTACCGCAACACCGAGACTGGAGCGGGTCGCATAAAGATTTTTTTCGAGCCAGTCATCCGGCGTCAGGTGACCGTAATCACGCCGGGTCTGCGGGTTTGCCGCTTCTTCACGATACAATTCCGCGCCCTGCCACAGGACCTTGCCGAGACCGCGCGTTTGTGGACTGTGCGGATCGCCGGCGGTTTCTACAAAGGCATGATGCTTGCGGTGGATCGCGACCCACTCCCCGGTCACCATGCCGGTCGTCAGCCAGAGCCAGAAGCGAAAAAAGTGGCACAGCACGGGATGCAACTCTATGGCGCGGTGGGATTGGCAACGGTGCAAATACAGGGTAACGCCGGCGATGGTCATGTGGGTCAGGCCCAGCGTCACCAGCAGATAACCCCACCACGGTAAGGCAATCAATCCGGAACTCATCATGTTTACTACCTCTCGACTGATTGAAACATTAGTTTACAGATTCCGTTCCAGTTCAGACATACCGCGGCAAAACGTATGCCAGCGCCAGCGGCAGGGTGAAGACCGACAGCGCGTTTCCAAACAGGACCATGGCTGCGACGCGGCCGGGCTCC